>CAZEAX010000045.1:0-17803 GCA_964510405.1 uncultured Streptomyces sp.
TCGACCGCGATTTTCAGCCGGCGGCGCTGGTCGGCTACCTGCCGCTGGTGCTGGTCGTCAACGGTTCGCTGCCGGTGAAATCGGTGGCCGAACTCGTCGCGCTCGCCAAGGCGAAACCGGGACAACTCGCGTTCGGCTCGGCGGGCAACGGCTCGATCGAGCATATCGCGTCCGAGGTATTCAAGCGCCAGACCGGCATCGACATATTGCACGTGCCGTACAAGGGTGCTGCGCCCGCGATGATCGATTTGATCGGCGGCCAGATTGCCGCGATTTTCGCGACCGCGCCGACCGCGATCGCCAACCTCAAGGGCGGCCGGCTGAAACCATTGATGTCCGCCACTGCGAACCGGCTTTCCACCCTGCCGGACGTGCCCTCGGCGCGCGAAGCAGGACTGCCCGGGTTCGAAGTGGCGGCAACCTACGGCGTCCTGTTGCCGGCGGGTACGCCCGTCGCGATCGTGACGCGCTTGAATCACGAGATCGATCGCGTTGTCGCATTGCCCGACGTGCAGATTAAATTCCAGCAGCTCGGGATTGAGACTGCCGCCGCCACGCCCGACGAAGTGAGCCGGCGCATCCGCGTGGAGATCGCGAAGTGGGGCAAGGTCATCAGGGACGCCGATATCCGGATCGAATATAACTGTACGCGCTGCGGCGCGAAGTTCAACTCGAAAGAAAGTCATGTCGGAAATACTGCTCGATCGCAGCCGCGATCAAATCGCGGTGGTGACGATCAACCGGCCGCATCGCAAGAACGCCTGCGATCTTGCGGCATGGACCGACGTGCTGAACGTATTTGCGAGCCTCGCCAAAGATTCCAGCGTACGGCTCGCCATCATCACGGGCGCCGGCGGCGATTTTTGCGCGGGAGACGACATCATTGCATTCCGCGCCATCAAGCACGACCTTCGCGCGGCGCACGCGCAGCGGCAAAAGATACAGGAATGCTACGCGGCGCTGCAGGATGCGCCTTTCCCTATCGTCGCCGCGATACGCGGCGTATGCGTGGGCGGCGGCTGCAGCCTTGCCATGTGCTGCGACTTCCGGATTGCAGACGCAACCGCGCGCGTGGGAGTGCCGGTCGCCAAACTCGGCCTCGTTTATCCGACGATCCAACTGGAGCGGCTTGCCGCCCTGATCGGCGTGCAGAACGCGCGTCGTTGGATTTATACCGGCGAAATCGTCGCTGCGGCTGAAGCGCATCGCGCAGGATTTCTCGATGCGCTCACCGATAGCGATGTGACCGAAACCGCAATTGCGTACGGTACTCCGATGTTAAGCGCGGCGCCATTATCTCTCGCCGGATCGAAGGCGCAATTGAATGCGATCGCTGCGGGGCAGGCTGCGGCGCGGCAAGCGGAACTCGACGCGCTGGAAAAGCGCGCGGACCGTAGCGAAGACTTCGAAGAAGCCGCCCGCGCGTTCGCCGAAAAGCGCAAGCCGCGCTTCCGCGGGCGCTAGTCGCGCAATATGGCCGACCGCGCAACAACAGGGGGTTAAAATGCCGGACAGGAAAGGACTTTGGTGGTGGCTGGTCGCGCTTTTTTTCCTCGCCGCGGCCACACTCGCGCGCGCCGCGGACGATTTTCCGAATAAGCCGATCCGTATCGTCGTCGCGTACGCGCCGGGCGGCGGCAACGATCTGTTTGCGCGCGTGCTCGGCAAGCGCCTGACCGAAACGCTCGGCAAGACCGTGCTCGTCGACAACCGGCCCGGCGCGAACGGCATCATCGGCACGCGGCTCGTCGCCGCCGCGACGCCCGACGGCTACACCGTGATCCTCGCCGACATGGCGCACGCGACCAATCCGTTTGTCTATTCCACTGCGCAATACGACCCGATCAAGGATTTCGCGCCGATTACCATGCTCGGCAGCGCGCCCATCATCCTGATCGTGCATCCGTCGTTGCCGATGCAAACGCTGGCCGACTATATCGCCGCAGCCAAAAATCAGCCGGGAAAAATCGTCATGGGTTCCGGCGGCACCGGCTCGACCAGCCACATCGCGGGCGAATTTTTCCAGCTGCGAACCGGCCTCAAGCTGACCCACGTTCCGTACAAGGGGACCGGACCCGCGCTCGCCGACCTCGTCGGCGGTCAGATTCAGTGCATATTCTCGCCGGTTGCCGCCGCGATTCCGCTCGTGACCGCGGGCAGGGTGCGCGCGCTCGCGATTTCGTCGGCGAAAAGAGCGGCGATCGTTCCCGACGTGCCGACGTTCGAGGAAGCGGGCGTGCCCGACTTCCGGGTCGGCGGCTGGTACGGAATCCTTGCGCCCGCCGGCACGCCGCGGCCGGTGGTGATGAGGCTCAACAAGGAAATCGTCGCCGCGGTGCAGGCGCCCGAAGTCAAAAGCCGCTTCGACGACGCGCTCGTCACGCCGGGCACGGGCACGCCCGAGGAGTTCACCGCATTTCTTCAGGCCGAGGCCGCGCGCTGGTCGCAGCTCATCAGGACGGTCGGCATCAAAGTCGATTAAGTGCCTGACGTTCAGGTTTTCGAGACGTCATAGGGCTTGAACTCGTCGTACTGCAGATCGATCCATTCGGCCGTAAAGTTGGGCTCGCGCTTTTCCAGGAATGCGCGCGGGCCTTCGCGCGCGTCTTTGTGGAACATGAGCTCGACGTTGCACAGAATCTGGTGCTCGATGCCTTTCACGGGATCGCAGGCGAGGCCCTGGTTGCGCGCGTTCTTGA
The DNA here is from genome assembly GCA_964510405.1 of uncultured Streptomyces sp. Lineage (GTDB taxonomy): Bacteria > Pseudomonadota > Gammaproteobacteria > Burkholderiales > SG8-41 > PALSA-1004. The sequence goes on from CAZEAX010000045.1 coordinate 2,700, forward strand.
TCGCGCCGATCGCTGCCGTCGGGCCTTTGGCCATGCGCGCGGCGAATTCATAGGTCTTCGCTTCGAGTTCGGCACCCGCATAAACTTTTGTCACAAGGTTAAGGCGCTGGGCCTCGTCGATTTCGATGAAGTCGCCGAGCAGCAGGAGTTCGGTCGCCTTGCCGAGGCCGACGAAGCGCGGCAGCAGGTAGGCGCAGCCGCCGCCCATGCCGCGCTTGACATAAATCGACGCGAGCCTCGCCTTTTGCGAGACCATGCGGAAATCGCAAGCCAATGCAATATCGAATCCCGCGCCGACGGCGTAGCCCTCGACCATCGCGATAACCGGCTTGCGCAAATTCATGATTTCGACCACCAGCCGCGGATAGCCGGTCTTCATGCGCGTGTGCAGGTCGGGGTCGCCGTACTTGAAACGCTCTTCCGGATGCAGGTCGTCGCCCGCGCAGAAATTGCCGCCGGCGCCGCGCAATACGATGGCGCGCACGCCGTGGTCCTGGCGCGCACGCTCGAGCGCGTCGCACAGATCCATGATCATCGTCGGGATCAGCGCGTTGTATTTCTTCGGCCGGTCCATCGTGATGGTCGCGATTTTCTTTTTCACTGCGTACTGAATCAGGCCGTCGGACATAGCGGGTCTCCTGGGGTATGCTGAGTGTGATCAGCGGGAATGGCGGTTAAGCAACCACGGGCCATTGTAATGCCGTCGGCGCGCGATTCCAGCCGCCTACGGACGGGCGAATTGCAAGCCCAATCAATTGCTGATAGCTTTGCCGGGGAAACCGTGGGTATATTCATCTTCCGCCGCAGAATCCTTCTCGCGCGGGCAAGGAGAGTGGTTTGTACAAGTTCATCAAAGTTCGCCAGGTCGGCGCGGTCGAAATCATCACGCTCAACCGGCCGGAGGTCATGAACGCATGGCATATGCCGATGCGCAACGAGTTGCTGAAGGCGCTGGGCGCGGCCAGAAAATCGCGGCAGGTGGGCGCCATCGTGCTGACGGGCACGGGCAGGGATGCTTTCTGCGCCGGGCAGGACCTCGACGAAGCGCGCAAGTTCGATCCCGCGCGCGCCAAGCTGTGGGTCGAGGAGTGGCGGATATTGTATGAAGCCGTGCGCAGGCTCGACATACCGGTCGTGTGCGCGCTGAACGGATTGGCGGCGGGCTCGGCATTCCAGGTCGCGCTGCTGACGGACTATCGCATCGGGCACGACAAGATCACCATGGGACAGCCGGAGATCAACTCCGGCATCGTCAGCGCGCTCGGCTTCTGGATATTGCGCGAAATCGTGGGCCTGTCGCGCGCGATCGAACTGATATTGACCGGAAGAATGCTGAGCGCCATGGAATGCGAGCGCTTCGGGCTCCTGCACCGGATCGTGCCGGAAGACGAAGTGCTGTCGTCCGCCATCGACATGGCGAAAAAACTCGCCGCAAAACCGCCGGTAGCCATGCGGCTCAACAAGCAATTGATGCGCGAAGCGACCCAGGCGGGATTCGACAAGGCATTCGGAGTCGCCACCGAGCGTCATCACACCAGTTTCTCGAGCCATGAGCCGCAGCACAAGATGGACGAGTTCTACGAATTGCGCGGCAGGAAAGCCGCCAGGCCGGGGAAATCGAAGGGCAAGCGCAGCAAATAATATTGAAACAGCTGAACACTATCTGGAGAGGTGCGGGTAAACATGTCATCAAAAAACGATCTGATTCTGTACGAAAAGAAAAACGGCATCGCGACCATCACGATGGATCGGCCGAAAAAGCGCAATGCGATGATTCCGTCGATGATTATCGACATGATCGACTACCTGGAAGAAGCGCGCCGCGATCACGAAGTGCGCGCCATCGTCGTCAGGGGCGGCGGCGGCAATTTCTGCGCGGGCGACGATTTGCATCATTCGAAGGAGGAGCGCTTCGAGTTCGGGCAGCCGGATTTGCACACGCGGCTGCGGACCGGCTATCCGCGCATCATCATCGACATCATGACGATGCGCAAACCGGTGGTTGCGATGGTGGAGGGCTACGCCTACGGCGGCGGCTTCGACATTGCGCTGGCGTGCGACTTTCGCATGGTGGGGCAGGGCGCGAAATTCGCCGCGGCCTACATCAAGCGCGGCATGGGCGGAGGCTGCGTTTACCTGCTGCCGCGGTTCGTCGGTCTGGGCAAAGCCACGGAGTTGTTGTTGCTGGGAGAAACGATACTGGCGGACGAAGCGCAGAAACTAGGGCTGGTAACCAAGATTTTTCCCGAGAAGGAGCTCGAAGCGAAGACTTATGAATTCGCGGCCAGGCTGGCCAAAGGTCCGACCGCGGCCATGGGCGCCATCAAGAACGCGCGGAATCAGGGTCTCGCATTCGATCCGGTCAAGGGCGTGGAACAGCAGATCCTCTGCAACGTCGAGTTGATGTTCCACCAGGATGCACGCGAAGGTCCGAAGGCGTTCCTCGAGAAACGCGAGCCGAAGTTCACGGGCGACTGGATCGACCTGCAGTACGATCCGTTCGAGCCATGGGACACGTCCAAGTAACCGGTTATCCGTGATCCGCCTGCTCGAGCACGAGGGCAAGAGCCTGCTGGCGCGCAACGGGGTGCGCATTCCGCGCGGCGCTCTCTATCCGGCGCCCCCGCCGGGCGGCGGAGAACTCGTCGTCAAAGCGCAGGTGCTCGCGGGCGGACGCGGCAAGGCGGGCGGAATCAAGTTCGCTGACAATTCTGCCGATGCGCAGGCTGCGGCAAAAAAAATGCTCGGTTCCGCGCTGGGCGCAGCCAAAGTCGCCGCGGTGTATATCGAGGAGCGGCTCACGATCGCCCAGGAATATTATCTGTGCGCGATGGTCGACCGCGATCTCGGCATGCCGGTAATCCTCGCGAGCCGTGACGGCGGCGTGGAGATCGAGACCGTCGCGGCGGACAGGATATTGAAGAGGCCGGTAGATCCGCTGCTCGGCCTGCGACCGTTCATGCTCGACGAAGTCGTGCGATTCCTCGATCCGCCCGAAGCGGCGCGCGCGAATCTGCGCGCAACGGTCGCGAGCTTGTACGCGGCATTGGTGAACGAAGATGCGGAGCTGATCGAAATCAATCCGCTCGCGCTGCTCGCGGACAACACCGTCGTCGCCGCGGACGCCAAGTGCATGCTTGACGAGGATGCCGGCTATCGCCATGCCGCGCGGGAAGACCGCTTCGACGGGACGCCGTTCGAAATCGCCGCGCGCAAGTTGGGCACCATCGGCATTGAGCTCGAAGGCAATATCGCGGCGATCATGAACGGCGCCGGTATGACCATGGCGACGCTCGATCAGATCGTGGCGCTCGGCGGACGCGTCGGCGCGCTCGTCGAGTTGCACGGCGCGATGGCGCACGGCCCGGAACGGATCGCGGAGATCATCCAGTTGGTCGGCACACAGAATCCTTCCGTCATCCTGCTGAATGTTTACTTCCAGTTCCGGCCGCTCGACACCATCGCAAACGGGCTCCTGGTGGCGCGCGATCGCGGGTGGCTGCCTGCCGGCTGCAAAGTCATCGTCAGGTTTCGCGGCGAAATGGAGCAGGAGGCGCGCACCATCCTCGCCGGGTTCGATTGCACGCTCACCGGCGTGTTCGAGGAAGCGTGCACGCTGGCGGTGGAACATGCGAAGGCTGCGCCGCGGCCGCAGCAACGCGCAGCGATTGCGAGCTGAAGAGCGGCGCATGTCCATACTCGTCGACCGAAGCTCGCGCATACTGATTCAGGGCATCACCGGCGGCACCGGCCGCAGCTATGCGAAAAGAATGATCAAGCACGGCACGCCGCTGGTCGGCGGGGTCTCGCCGGGCAAGGGCGGCGAAATGGTCGAGGGCGTGCCGGTCTTCAGCACCATGCGAGACGCGGTTGCGGCTACCGGTGCGAATGCAGTCTTGAGCGCGGTGCCCACGGAGCGCGCGCTCGATGCGGCGTTCGAAGTCGTCGAGGCGGGGATCAAGTTGATGGTGCTGTACTCGGAAAACGTGCCGTTGCATGATGCGGTGCGCATGCGCGCCTACGCGCTCGCGCGCGGGATGCGGTTGCTGGGCCCCAATTCCGCGGGCGTGATCAGTCCGGGCAAAGCCAATCTCGCCGACATCAACGACGCCAACGTGGTGGCGGGCCGCATCGGCATCGTGTCGAAAAGCGGGACGCTCTCATACGAGGTGATCGACAGCCTGCAGCGCAACGGCATGGGTGAGAGTTCGGTCGTGTGTCTCGGCGGCGACCGCGTGCTCGGCACCGGCTACACCGACGTGCTGCCGCTGTTTGAAGCGGACGAAGAGACCGCTGCGATCGTTTTGATCGGCGAGCCGGGGGGGGCGCTCGAATACGCCGCGGCGGAAATGGCGAAGACGATGAAGAAGCCGGTGGTCGCGTATATCACCGCGCAGCACGCGCCGCCCGAAAAACGGCTCGGCCATGCGGGCGCGATCAGTTCGATCGCAGGCGCGCCGACCACGGCGAAGGAAAAGCTGCGCGCGTTCCGGGAGGCCGGTTGCATCACCGCCGCGCTGCTTACTGACATAGTACCGGCGTTAAATAAGGCGATGGCAGCAGTGCGATAGAGATCACTTAATCCGGCGTGTACGCATATTGACGAGGAAACTTGAGATGATCATCACGAAAAAACTGGCGGGTCTGGTCGTGTTGGGCGCGTTATGCGTGGCGTCGCTGTGCGAGGCCGCCGAGGAATTTCCGAACCGGTCGGTCCGCATCGTCGTCGCGTACTCGGCCGGCGGCGGCAACGATCTCATTGCGCGCCTGCTTGCCGCGCGCCTCTCCGAGCAGTTCGGCAAGACGGTGTTCGTCGAAAACAAGCCCGGCGCATCGGGCATCGTCGGCACCGAACTGGTCGCCAAGTCCCCGCCTGACGGTTACACGCTCATCCTGTCGGATGCCCCGCACGTCATCAATCCCTACGTCTATCCATCGGTGCAGTACGATCCGGTCAAGGACTTCGAACCGGTGACGCTGGTGGCCACCGCGCCGGTCGTGCTCGCGGTGTTTCCCAAGGCGCCGTTTCAGACGGTCGGCGATTTCATCGCCGCCGCGAAAAAGGATCCCGGCAGGATCACGATGGGCTCCGGCGGCACCGGCACGGTCAGCCACGTTGCCGGCGAGCTTTTTCAGTTGCGCACGAACATCAAGCTCACCCATGTTCCTTATAAAGGAAACGGACCCGCGCTGTCCGACGCGGTGGCGGGACAGATACTCTGCATATTCACGCCGGTCGGCGCGGCGATTCCGCTCATCAACAGCAGCCGGCTGCGCGCGGTCGCGCTGTCGGCGGCAAAAAGATCGCCGCAGATTCCGGAAGTGCCGACGTTTGACGAGGCGGGGGTGGCGGATTACCGCGTAGCAAACTGGTATGGAATTCTGGCGTCCGCGGGCACGCCGAAACCGGTGGTTCTGCTGCTCAACAGGGAAATTGCGACGGCGATTCAGGCGCCGGCCGTGAAGGAGCGTTTCGAAAGCCTGATGATCGACGGCGGCACCAACACGCCCGAGCAGTTCGTGGCGTTTCTGAAAGCGGAAGCGTCGCGCTGGTCGCAGGTCGTCAAGACCGTCGGCATCAAAGCCGAGTAAGCTACGCCACCAGCACGTTGGCGATGGCCTGCGCGACGTAGTCGATATTGCGCGAATTGAGTGCGGCCACGCACACGCGCCCGCTGTCGAGCGCGTAAATCGAATACTCGTCGCGCAAACGGCCGACCTGGGCTTTAGTCAATCCCGAATAGGAAAACATGCCGCGCTGCTCGATCACGTAATTCAAATCGAAGTCCGCGCGCCGCGCGCGAATTTTCTCGACCAGCTGCCGGCGCATCGATTTGACGCGGTCGCGCATCTGCGCGAGTTCCCCTTCCCACTGCTGGCGCAGCGCGGGGTCGGTCAGCACGTTTGTTGCGAGACCGCCGCCGTACGACGGCGGCCCTGAATAATTGGCGCGGACCACGCGCTTGACGTGGCTCAATGCGCGCGCCGCCTCGTCGGCGCCCGCAGTAACGAGGCTCAGCGCGCCCACTCGCTCGCTGTACAACGACAGCGATTTTGAAAACGAACTTGCGACCACCACGAGCGGACACTCGTCGGCAAAGCGGCGGACTTCCGCCGCGTCGGCATCGAGGCTTTCGGCAAATCCCTGGTACGCGATATCGAGGAAGGGAACGAGCTCGGCCTTTTTTACGACGTCGCGGATTTGCTGCCATTGCCGGGGCGTCGGATCGAGGCCGGTCGGATTGTGGCAGCACGCGTGCAGCACGACGATAGTGCCGGGCGGCAGCGCGCGCAGCGTCGCCAGCATCGCGTCCAACCTGATGCTGCGGGTTGCTGCATCGTAGTAGGGATAGCTGTTGACTTTGAAGCCCGCGCCTTCGAAGAGCGCGGTGTGATTTTCCCAGCTCGGATCGCTGATCCAGACCTCGACCCGCGGGTTGAGCACGCGCAGGAAGTCCGCGCCAACCTTGAGACCGCCGCTGCCGCCCAGCGTCTGCGCCGTGACGACGCGTTTCTCGCGCACCGCCCGGTGTTCGGCGCCGAACAGCAAGTGTTGCGCGGCGCGGTTGAATGCCCCGAGTCCGTCCATCGGCAGGTAGTACTTGGGCTTGCCCGCCGCGACGAATTTCTGCTCGGCGGCTTTGATGCAGTCGAGCACCGGCACCTTGCCGCTGTCGTCGCAGTAAATTCCGATGCCGAGATTGACCTTGTTGGGGTTGGGATCGGCGAAAAACGCCTCGGACACGCTGATGATGGGATCGATAGGCGCCGTCTCGAGCGCGGCCAGCGGGGATGAACTCATCGCGAAAGTTTTCTGGGCAAACGAAAAAGAACCGGCCTGGACCAATGAGAGCGATATCTTACCCGCTAATCGCGGCCGGCGAACGCCGCGCGTTGACCGTCCACGGGCAAGTGTATACAGTTTGGCGGGCACCGAGTGCAATGACTTGATCGAGCGACCGTATAAGCGGCGCTCCCGGTTAAACTCAGCCTGTCCCGCAATTCTTATTCATGCCACCAGTGAAAAATCCATCGCGCATGCTGGCAAATTCCGACATCGCGATCATCGGCGGCGGCGTGATCGGCTGCTCCGTCGCCTATTACCTCGCGAAGCAGGGCGCGAGCGTGACGATCATCGAGCGCGCGGCGGTCGGCAGCGGCGCGTCGAGTGTCAACTCCGGCGTGATCTCGATGGCGACAAAAAAGCCCGGCCTCGCGCTCGATCTCGCGATGGCGAGCCAGCGGCTGTATCCGGCGCTGGCGGCCGACCTTGGCATGGATGTCGAGTATCTGGTGCTGGGCAACCTGATCGTCGCGGAAAACGAGACCGAGGCGGGTTTCATTGAGGCACTCGCGAAAGAGCAGCAGGCGGCCGGCGTCAACGCCGCAATCGTGTCCGCGCAACGGTGCCGCGAACTCAACGGACTGCTCGAAGGGCGCGTTCTGTCAGGCATGTATTGTCCGACCGATGCGCAGGTCGATCCGTTCAAGGTCACGCGCGCATACGCCTGCGCCGCGGAGAATCTGGGCGCGCGGATCGTGAGTTCGACAGAAGTACAAGGAATCGAGACCGCGCACGGCCGCGTGAGCCAGGTGATGACTTCACGCGGTGCGGTGCGCGCAAACTGGATCATCAATGCGGCGGGCGCGTATGCGTCTCAAATCGGCGCGATGGTTGGCGTAACGCATGACGTCAAGCCGCGCCGCGGCCAGTGCGTGATCCTGGAAGCCACCGAGGATGTGCCGGCGGTGCGCGTTTCGTCCGCGGGCCAGCTGCTCGCGAAGCACGGCGGCGCACCGGCGGGCGGTGGCCTGCAGGTGCCGCTCGGCTACACGAGCCGGCCCGTCAGCGGCACAGTCATGCTCGGCAGCACCAATGAGTTTGTCGGCTATGACACGCGCACTACGCGTGAAGGCGTCGCCGGCATTTGTCGCAGCGCCGTCAATCTCATGCCGCAGTTGAGCCGTTTCAACGCGATTCGGGCATGGGCGGGGCTGCGGCCCTATTCGGCGACGGGACCGCTCCTCGGCGATGGCGGCGGCATTGCGGGCTACGCCGTGGCGACCGGGCACGGCGGCGATGGCGTTGCGCTCGCGCCAATCAGCGGGCTCTACATGGCCGAATATATTGCTAGCGACGGCCAGCACAACGACCTGCCGGCCTTTCTCGGCAAACTGAAAGCGCAATAGCGAGCTTATGCGGGCACCAACATGAAATCCGACGGCAAAATCATTCCAGGTCCTGCGGTCACCGTCCACGTAGACGGCAAGCCGCTGCCGGCGCGGCGCGGGCAGACTGTCGCTGCGGCGATGCTCGCGGCGGGCCAGCGCGTATTGCGCCATACGCGCAACGCAGGCAAGCCGCGCGGTCTCTTTTGTGCGATGGGCGTATGTTTCGATTGCGTGATGACGATCGACGGCAAGGCCGGCGTGCGCGCCTGCCTGACCAAAGTCGAAGATGGCATGCAAGTGAATTCGCCCGTGCAGTTCAAACGGTTCGAGCGCAAATCATGAGTTTCACGATCGAGACGGATATCGCAGTCGTCGGCGCCGGTCCGGCGGGGCTGTCCGCGGCGCTCGCGGCGGCGAACGCCGGCGCGCGCGTCGTCGTGCTCGACGAATATCCGGAGCCGGGTGGCCAGTTTTACAAGCAGTTGCCGGCCGAATTCAGCGTGCCGGACCGGGCGAAGCTCGACGACGATTACACGAAAGGCGATGAGTTGCTCGCGGCGGTGAAGAAAGCCGGCGTGACGATAGCGAACGAAACGCTGGTGTGGGGCGCTTTCGAGGACGGTGCGCTGGCCGTGACGCGCCGCGGCGAGGCCGGCAGCGTGAAGGCGGGCAAGATTATCGTCGCGAGCGGCGCGTACGAGCGCGCGATCGCCTTTCCGGGCTGGGATCTGCCCGGCGTGATGACGCCCGGCGGCGCGCAGACCCTGGTCAAAAACCAGCAGCAGTTGCCGGGTGGCCGCATCGTGCTCGCGGGCTCAGGTCCGTTTCTGCTGCCCGTTGCGAAGACGCTGCTCGGTGCGGGAGCGAACATCGCGGCGATTTTCGAGGCGACGCGTCCGCGCGAGTGGATGCGCCACGCGCTGCGTTTGTGGGGACACTGGGACCGCATCGCCGAAGGGCTGCGCTATCGCCGCGTGCTCGCCGATGCAGGCTTGTCGATCCGGTTCGGCCGCGTCGTCGTCAGGGCCGAAGGCGCGGAAACCGTCGAGCGCGTCGTGACGATGGCATGCGACGCGGCAGGGAATACGATCGCGGGCAGCGAGCAGACGGAATCCTGCGACACCTTGTGCGTCGGTTACGGCTTCACACCGCAGGTGCAATTGACGCGCCTCATCGGTTGCGAACATCGTTACGATGCATTGCGCGGCGGATGGGTGCCGAAGTATGGCGCCGATATGCAGACTAGCGTGGCGGGCGTGTACGTGGCGGGCGAAGTTGCCGGTATCGGCGGCGCGTATGCGGCGTTGGCCGAAGGTTGGGTCGCGGGACTGAGCGCGGCGCGCGAATTGGGACACAAGGTGCGCGACATGGCTTTACGGAGCGCGCAACGCGAGCGCATGACGCGCCGCCGGTTCGGCGATCTCGTCAATACGGTGTTCGCAGTGAAGCCCGGCATATTCGACCGTATCGCCGACGGCACGCTGGTGTGCCGCTGCGAAGAGGTGACCGCCGGCGAAATCCGCGCCGCCGCCGCAGCGTGGGGCGCCGCGGCGGGCGCGGTCAAGGGCGTTACGCGCTGCGGCATGGGTTATTGCCAGGGCCGCATTTGCGGCAGCCTTCTCGAAGAACTGACGGCGCGCACCGCCGGCTGCACGCGCGAGGACGTCGGGGGCTTAAGCGTGCGCCCGCCGTTAAAGCCGGTGCGCGTCGGCGAAATCGCGGATCTGGCATCGGACTAGCGAGTCCGGCCGCCGCCGTGCCTGCGGGTCGTTCAGTCTTTGACCGATGTGCTGAGCGGCGCGTCTTTGTCGTGAATCAGAAAGACCATCGCCTTCGCGGGCACGGTTGAGCTTGGGTTGCGCGAGATGACGTGAATGTCTGTCGGCGACTCGTAGTACGTGCTGCCGGGGTTGAGCACGGTCAACTCGCCGCCTTTCACCTGCGCGTTCAGTTGACCTTCCAGGACGTGCAGAAATACGTGGCCGTTGTGACGGTGCGGCACGTTATTGGTTCCAGGCGGATACTCGACGATGTACACCATCGCTTCCTTACCGGGAAAATCGGGCAGGTCTTTCGCCATCAGCGTCTTGCGGCTCGATTGCGGCGCGGCGCCGGCGGTTTGCGCGATCGCCATCGGTACCAGCAGTACGAACGCTGCGACTGCGACTAACTCACAAAGCAAATTGGAATTTTTCACGCATCCCCCTTTTTTGATGATTCGGATTTCCCCCGTGCATTACGATAATCCAAAGCGCTTGCCGCGTAAAACGCGGGCGCGTTACGGCGCGAGATAATCGAAGAGGCGCGGATCGAGTTCCCGCCGGTGTTTCGCGAGCACTGGCTGCGCGGCGGCAACGAACGCGGCGTGTTCTGCATCGGTCAGCCGCACGATCTTGTTCTCGAGTGGATCGAGTTTCGCTAGTATCGCCGCGTCTTCCGCCGCCGCGAGCTCGTGCTGATATGCAGTAGCTTCGCGTGCTGCCGCGTCGACCACCGCGCGCACGTCCGCCGGCCAGCTTTGATATGCCTGCTCATTAAACGCCATAGCGCTCGCGCCGAAGAAATGGCCGGACAGCGTAATGTAACGGTGGTGTTGGTGCACGCCGAAGTTGTAGATATTGGTGAGCGGATTGTCCTGCGCCTCGAATTTCTCGCCGCCGATTTCGGCGACGAATTCCCTGATGTCGGCGGGCACCGGCACGAAGCCGAGCGTGCGGAAGACTTCGCCGTGCAGTTCGCTCATTTGCGTGCGGATGCGCAGGCCGCGGCAGTCCGCAGGCGTGCGGATCGGCCGCACGCGGTTCGAAAAATGCCGGAAGCCGTTGTCCCAGAATCCGGGCACGCGGAACGGCGTCGTCTCGCGCACACGGCGCTTCAGGTAGTCGCCGAGTTCACCGTCGAGCGCCGCGATTGCGGCGGCGCGGTTTTTAACGACGAACGGCAGTTCCAGCAATTTGAATTCAGGCACCCAATGCGTGAAGCGCACCGTCGATATGTAACAGCACGACAGTTCTCCGCGCTCGACCATCGGCAGGAGATCGCCCGAACCGCGTCCGCGTGCGAGCACATCGCCGATCAATTCAAAGCCAATGCGGTCGCCAAGTTTCGATTTAATGATTTCGCCGAAACGCGTGGCTGCGCGGTTGTGGATGGAGGCCGGCTTCTGGTAGCCGCCGAATTTGATGACGATGGGATTCATCGGTAGGCGAGATGTATATGGCCGTCGGTTCGCTGAATAATATTTCAGTTACTTTCCTCCGGCTGTGCCCCCATCCTACATCATCCCCCCTCGCCGTTTCACTCGCTCTCCCCCCGCGCTGCAGGGGAAGGGATCTTGTTGGGACCCTCACTTGCGCTTTGCGCGGGGAAGGGCTGGGGAGGGGGCAACCCGCCGCAATTATTGCTCGTCTGGCGAAAAAGTAAATTAGAATCGCCACATCGATTCTATTGTGAGGAACCAGCATGAGCGAAAAAGTTTTTCTGATTTCGCCCGAAGCGCCGGCGCACCAGTTCGCGGGCGCGGGCGACACGCGCAGGATCAAGGCGGGCGGCATCCGCCTGGGCACGCTCGACAACACCAAGGGCAATGCCGACCACCTGCTCGCGTTCGTGGTCGAGAACCTGCAAAAGGTCCTGAACATTTCGTCCGTGCTCGTGATGCGCAAGAACAACCCCAGCACGCCGGCGCCCGTGCCCGTGCTCGACCGGCTCGCCGCGGAATGCGACTTCGTCATTTCCGCGATGGGTGATTGAGGGTCGTGCACGTCGTGGAGTGTCCACGACATGTGTGAGCTGCGTAAGCGCGGTCTCGTCACCGCCGTCATCTACTCCGGCCCGTTCGAGAAGCTCGGCCGCAACCAGGCGCGCACGTTCGGCGTGCCCGAACTGCCGCTGGTTGAAATCACCCATCCGCTCGGCGGGCTCGCGCTCGCGGACGTGAAAGGACGCGCGGCCGAGGCGGCTCCCCAGTTCGCCGAACTCGTCAGAAAGCATGCGTCATGAGCGACTTGAGCGCGTTAATGAAAGCGCCGGGCGCCGGCCTCGAAGCGGAAGACGACTTCGAGCGCATCAACAGCCTGTACATGGAAAAAGGCTGGGGCGACGGCCTGCCGATCGTGCCGCCGACCGCCGCGCGCGTCGAGAAAATGCTCGCCTACTGCGACCGGCCGCTCGATGAGCCGGTCACCCTGCTCGCGCCGCGCTACGGCGCGGCCACGCCTTTGCGGCTCGCCGCCAACGCGGTAATGGCGGGCTGCAAGCCCGAATATTTTCCGCTTGTGACGCTCGCGATCGAAGCTCTCGGCGACGAGCGGTTCAATCTCTACGGCGTGAATGCGACCACGCATCCGTGCACGACCATGATCATCGTCAACGGCCCGGTGGCGAAAGAACTCAGGATGAACTCGGGCCACAACGCATTTGGCCCCGGCAACCAGGCCAATGCGACCATCGGTCGAGCGGTGCGGCTGGCGATGCTCAACATCGGCGGCGCAACGCCGGCCGCGGGCGACATGGCGACTTTCGGCACGCCGGCCAAATATACTTTTTGCGCCGCGGAGAACGAGGACGCAAGCCCGTGGGAACCGCTGCAGGTCGAACTCGGGTTTTCGCGCGACACGAGCACCGTCAGCGTGTTCGGCGCCGAAAGCATGCACAATATGAACGACCATGAAAGCATTACCGGCGCCGGTCTGCTGAAGATGATGGCGGGCGTGGTCGCGGCGACCGGCGCCAATAATCTCTACTTCGACGGTGCGCCCGCGTTCATATTCGGTCCCGAGCACGCCGCGACGATCGCGAAGGACGGCTACTCGAAAACGGACGTGAAGAAATATCTGTTCGAGCACGGCCGCGTGCCGCTTGGCATGTTGTCGGATGAGAACATCGAGCGCCGCATCCGCCAGTGGCCGGTGTTCAACGGCGCGTTTGCCGAAGCGGGGCTCGATCGCCTGGTGCCGGTGATGAAAAGCCCGGACAACGCATACGTGTTCGTGATCGGCGGCGCGGGCAAGCATTCGGCGTACGTGCCGACCTTCGGCGCCACGCACCCGGTGACGCTGCCGCTGAAGACGCACGACGGCAGGCTCGCCAAATCGGTTGCAGAGTTTCGGCGCAAGTAATCGCCATCGCGTTGAAGATTCAGCGCATCGAGGCCATCGCAGTGAGCCTGCCGCTCACGCGGCCGATCAAGCGTTCCAAGGGCGTGCTCGCGAGCGCGGACAACGTGCTCGTGCGGATGGAAGCAGGCGGCGTAACAGGCTGGGGCGAGGCCGGGTCGGCGCCGACGATGACCGGCGAATTCGTCGAAAGCATGGTCGCCGCGGTCAAACATCTCGCGCCTTTCCTCGAAGGCGCGCAACTGTCCGATATCGCGCAGCTATCCGCGATCATGGACGCGAATCTCTACGGCAACTCCGGCGCGAAGGCGGCGATCGAGATGGCGGCGCACGACGCGCTCGGCAAGTCGCTCGGCAAACCCGTTTATGAGTTGCTCGGCGGCAAGCGGCGCGGCCGCATTCCCGCGTTGCGCATGATTGCTTCCGGTGACGCGGCCGCGGACGTCGCCGAAGCGAAACGGTGCAAGCGCGAAGGATACGTCGCATACAAAATAAAAGTCGGCGCCGGTGATGTGAAAAGCGACGTCGAGCGCACGCGCGAGGTGTGTGCCGCGCTGGGCGGTGGCGTGCTGATATCCGCTGACGTCAATCAGAACTGGAGTGTCGCGCAGGCGCTCGAGTACGTGCGCGCCGTGGCCGACACGACGCTCGACTTTCTCGAACAACCCGTCGCCGCGGAAAATCTGACCGGCATGGCGGAGATCGCCGCTGCCACGCGTATTCCCATCGGCTGCGACGAAGGCGTGCACGGCCTCGCGGACATACGCAACCATCATGCCGCGCGCGCTGCGAGCGGCGCAAGTCTCAAAGCGATCAAGCTGGGCGGGCTGCGGCCGATGTATGAGGCGGCGGTGTTATGCGACGGACTCGGCATGCACGTGAACCTCGCCTGCAAGATCGCTGAATCCGGCATCGCCACGGCGGCGGTATTGCACATGGCTGCCGCGGTTCCTTCGCTCGACTGGGGTGTATCGCTCACGAGTCAGTATCTGGCCGAAGACGTATTGGTCAGTCCGCTCGTATTTGCGCAAGGTCACGCGCAAGTGCCGGACGGTCCGGGACTCGGCGTCGAAGTCGATGAAGCGCGCGTGCGGGGATTTGCCGCAACGAGATAGTCAAACGAATCCTGACTCATGAGACGATACATCCGGCACCCGGCAAGCATACCGATCGAATTTACGGTCGGCGAACAGCAGCCGGAGCGGGCGCTGGAGACGCGCAACATCGGCGAATGCGGCATTGCATTTTGCGCCGACCGCGAGCTCGTTCCGGGCACTATCGTCAATCTGCGCATTCCGCTGGTTGATCCGCCGTTTGAGACCGTCGCCCGCGTTGCATGGTGTCGCGCCCGCACGAACGGTTACGAAGCCGGCGTTGAGTTCACGCAGCCCGATCAGGCGTACGGCGCCCGCATGTGCGAGCAGGTGTGCCACATCGAAAATTACCGCGTTGAAATGCAGGCAACCGAAGGGCGCGAGTTGACGCCCGAAGAGGCGGCGGCCGAGTGGGTTGCCAAATTCGCGTCGAAGTTCCCGCGGACGAATTGAGCAATAAGCTAAAACCGGTTCAAGGCGATTTGGCCGCCGATGAATTCTTTTCAATACCCCCTTGAGGGGTACGCAGATAAACGCCGGTAAATTCAAAAAACGCATTGCGCCAGCCGATTCTGGTTTCCATGAGAGCGATCGGGACAGCAGACTGATTTCCATATACGTTTAGATATAAACATGCAGATGTATATATTGGTATCCATCGTTGCATATACAAATATATGCGTTTAGCATCTACCAAATGTCGACTAATTCATGTTGGGCA
>CAZEAX010000046.1:0-17800 GCA_964510405.1 uncultured Streptomyces sp.
TCGCCGTCGATCCTGACCTGCGCCGGATCGGTGAACGAGTGCTCGGGACAGCTGGCGTGAGACCCCGACGAGAACAAGACAAATGCCAGAAATGCCAGTCGTTGCATGTCGACCTGTTTTTGTTGATTATGTACCGCAGATGTCCCGGCCGTTGCATGGCGCATTGCGCGTACGTCCGGATTGCCTTGCACCGGACATGCCGCCGACATCTTCCCGCGCGCAATATTGCCGAAGATGGATTGGGTCGTCAACTGCCCGACTAACGGCGCGGGCGCCGTGCGAGTTGCCGGCAGGACGATGGCGCAACCGGCAACGCCATTTGCGATATGCATGGCCGTCGTTTACAGTCCGGCCTTGTCCGCAGTTCTGCGGGCACCCCGCGGTCCATCCAGGAGAACCCGAACGTGAATATCCCCCGCTTAAACGGCATCATCAAGGTGCTCGAGCAGCAAAAGCACGCTTTCGTGAGCTTCGCACCGGCCGACACGCTCAACGCCCAACTCTACGCGACCGAACCGTACGACGGCATCGTGTTCGAAATGGAACACGGCGGCTACGACATCCGCACGCTGCGCGACTGCCTGCAGTACCTGATGAACCGCCGGCAGATCGTCGAATCAGGATCGCTCGCGCCCGCGGTCACGCCGCTCGTGCGCATTCCGCCAAACGGCATCGAGATGAACCAGTGGATCGCCAAGCAGGTGCTGGACGCGGGCGCGTACGGCATCATCTGGCCGCATGTGAGCACCGTCGCCGAAGCGCGCAGCGCCGTCGCCGCATGCCGCTACGCGCGCCCCGCCACCGCGCCGCGGCTCGAACCGCGGGGCCAGCGCGGCGACGGCCCGGCCTACGCCGCGCGCTACTGGGGCCTCACCGCGCAGGAATATTACGACCGTGCCGACGTGTGGCCGCTCGATCCGAAAGGCGAAATCCTGTGCGGCATCATGTGCGAAGACGTCGAGGGCGTGAGAAACCTGCCGAAGATTTTGAAAGAAGTGCCGGGCATCGGCGTCGTGATCATCGGCGAAGGCGATCTCTCGCAGAACCTGGGCTTCCCGCGCCAGTACAAACATCCCGCGGTCGTCGCCGCGATGGCGGAGATCGTCGCCGCCTGCAGGGACAACAACGTCGCGTGCGGCCACCCGCACGTCGAAGCCGACAACGTGGAGGAAGTCATCGCGCTCGGCTATCGCTTCCTGATGCCGAAACCCGCGCGCTCGAATGCGGTGCTCGAGAAGGGCCTCAAGCTCACCGGCCGCAAGTGATCCCGTGAAGTCCCGCGCGCGGCGTTATCTGTTTCATTTGCGATGCACTGCAATCGCGGCCGCGCTCGGCGCCGGCACCATTGCGGCATCCGGCGCGGGACCATCCGGCGCGCGCATCGCCGATACCATTGCCGAACGCGTACGCGCCTGCACGGTCTGCCACGGCGACGAAGGCCGCGCGACCGGCGACGGCTACTATCCGCGCATCGCGGGCAAGCCCGCCGGTTATCTGTACAACCAGCTCGTCAATTTCCGCGAGGGCCGGCGCCGCAACGCGACGATGACCAATCTCGTCAGCAATCTGCCGGATGAGTACCTGCAAGAAATCGCGGCGTACTTCGCGGCACTCCATCCGCCTTATGCGGCGCCGGCCGCCGCGCAGGCTCCGGAGTCTGCACTCGCGCGCGGCCGCCAACTGGCAACGCACGGCGATCCAGGCCGCAACATCCCGGCGTGCGCGGCGTGCCACGGCGAAGCGCTGACCGGCGTCGTACCCGCGGTACCGGGGCTGCTCGGATTGCCGCGCGATTATCTGAATTCGCAATTCGGCGCGTGGCGCATCGGGGCACGGCACGCGGCGGCACCCGACTGCATGGCGGAAATCACGCGCCGCCTCGGCGTTGAAGACAGCAGCGCGGTGGCCGCGTACCTCGCGGCGCGACCGGTGCCGGCAAACCCGGCGCCCGCAGCAGCCGCATCCGGCAAGCCGCCGCTCGAGTGCGGCAGCATCCCAAGCCCGCGAGGCGCACCGTGAAACGCGCGTCGATATTCTGGCTCGCTGCAATCCTGATTGCTGTCGCCGGCGCCATCGCGCTGATCGAAACGCGCGAACATGACGACGCGCAGTCTTCGAGCGTTGTCCGGACTGGCGATGAGCAAGTCGCGCGCGGCCGCTATCTCGCGCTCGCCGGCAATTGCGCGGGCTGCCACACGGCCCGCGGCGGCGTCCCGTACGCGGGGGGACGCGCGGTCGAAACCCCGTTCGGCAACGTTTACGCGTCGAACCTGACACCCGACGGCAAGACCGGTCTCGGCACGTGGACGGCCGACGATTTCTGGCGCGCGCTGCACTTCGGAAAATCGAGAAACGGCATGCCGCTGTATCCCGCGTTTCCCTATCCCAATTACACGCGCGTGACGCGGACCGATGCGGATGCGCTCTACGCTTTTCTGCGCACGCTGGCGCCAGTCAACCAGCCCAATCGCGAGCACACGCTGCGATTTCCGTACAACAACCGCTTCCTGCTCGTCGGCTGGCGCGCGCTGTATTTCACGCCGGGCGCGTTCAAGCCGGCCAAAGACCGCGACGCCGAATGGAACCGCGGCGCCTACCTTGTGCAGGGACTCGGCCACTGCAACGCGTGCCACACCGGCCGCGATGCGTTGGGCGGCTCCGACCTCAAGGCCGATCTCGCCGGCGGCATGATCCCGATGCTGAACTGGTATGCGCCGTCGCTGACGTCCGACGTCGAAGCGGGCCTCGGCAACTGGGAGATCGAACACATCGTCGAACTTCTGAAAACCGGCGTCGGCGCGCGCGGCGCGGTATTCGGCCCGATGTCGGAAGTCGTGTCCAAAAGTTTGCAGCATCTGACGGACGCCGATGCGCGCGCGATGGCGGTGTATTTGAAATCGCTGCCGCAGAAGCACGCGCCGGCGGATGACGGCGGGCCGCCCGTCGCGCCGCAGGAGATGCAGCGCGTGATGGCGCTGGGCGCGAGACTCTACGACCGCCACTGCAAAGACTGCCATGCGACCGACGGCGCGGGCACGCCGCCGGAGTATCCGCCGCTCGCGGGCAATCGCGCGCTCACGATGCGTTCGGCGGTGAATCCGATCCGCATGGTGCTCAACGGCGGATTTCCGCCGGGCACTGCCGGCAATCCGCGCCCGTACGGCATGCCGCCGTTCCGCCCGACGCTCAATGACGATGAAGTTGCCGCGGTCGTGTCTTATATCCGCAATACCTGGGGCAACCATGCGGGGCTCGTGTCGCCGCTCGAAGTCGACCGCTTCCGCTCGGCGCCGCTGGATTGAACCGGCGCGGCGGACGATTTTTGCAGCGCGCGGCCGCTGCCTGTATTCTCGCTTTTCCCCGTCGACGGCCCTCCGGTGAACGCCATGCACCTACTCGAACAAGCTGCTGTTTTTCTGTTGACCGCGGTGCTGCTGGTGCCACTCTTCCAGCGCCTGAAACTCGGCGCCGTACTGGGCTATCTCGCCGCCGGCATGCTGATCGGCCCGTGGGGCCTGGGGGTCGTCGGCGCCGCCGAGTCGACGCTGCAATTCGCGGAGTTCGGCGTCGTGCTGCTCCTGTTCCTGATCGGGCTCGAACTCGATCCGGCGCGGCTGTGGACGCTGCGCCGCACGGTATTCGGACTCGGCGGCGCGCAGGTCGCCGCAACCGGTGGCGTGCTCGCGCTGGCGGCGATGGCGCTCGGGCTCGAATGGCAGGCGGCCGTCGTCATCGGGCTCGGCCTCGCATTGTCGTCGACCGCGCTCGTGATTGCTTCTCTCGCGGAACGCGGACAGCTGATGACGCGGCATGGCCGCGAATCTTTCGCCGTGCTGCTGTTTCAGGACCTCGCCGTAATACCGGCATTGGCGCTGCTGCCGCTGCTCGCAGCGAACCATGTGCACGGCGGCGCGCACTGGCTGACCGCGGTGAAGGGTATCGTGGTGATCGCCGTCGTGATCGGAGCAAGCCGCCTGGTGATCCGGCCCGCGCTGAAATTCATCGCTTCCCACAGCAGCCGCGAAGTATTCACCGCGGCGGCGCTGCTGCTCGTCGTCGGGTCCGCGCTCATCATGGAAAAAATCGGCCTGTCGATGTCGCTCGGCGCGTTCCTCGCCGGCGTGCTGCTCGCCGATTCCGAATTCCGCCACGAGCTCGAAGCCGACATCGAGCCGTTCAAGGGCCTGCTGCTCGGACTATTCTTCATGGCGGTCGGCATGAGCGCGAATCTCACGCTCGCGCTCAGCATGCCGCTGACGCTCCTTGCGCTCGGACTCGGCCTGATGGCCGCGAAGTTCGTGGTGATGTATGCGATTTCGCGCGCGACCGGCGATTCGGGCGAGACCGCGCAGCGGGTCGCCGTCGCGCTCGCGCAGGGCGGCGAATTCGCCTTCGTGCTGTTCGCCACCGCGGGCAGCTTCGGCGTGATCGATGCGGCAACGTCGGAGCTGCTCGTCATGGTCGTGACGATATCGCTGCTGGCGGCACCGCTCGCTTTCGTGGCGCACGACAAACTGCTCGAGCGCTGGACGGAACGGCGCGCCGAGCCCGAATACGACGTGATCGACGCGCCGGCAACCCCGGTGATCATCGCCGGTTACGGCCGCTACGGCCAGATCGTATCGCGGGTGTTGCGCATGTGCGATATCGCGTTCACGGCGCTCGAAGTCAATTACCAGCAGGTCGATTTCGTGCGCCGCTTCGGCAGCAAGATTTATTTCGGCGATGCAACCCGGCTCGATCTCCTGCAGGCGGCGAAGGCCCGCGAGGCAAAGCTCTTCGTGCTCGCGATCGACGACGTGGAGGCGTCGGTGAAATGCGCGGCCCTCGTGCGGCGGCACTTTCCGGACCTGCCGATCCTCGCGCGCGCGCGCAATCGCGTGCACCACTTCCGCCTGCGCGACCTGGGCATCGACTCGATCTATCGCGAGACCTTTCCGTCGAGCCTCGAAGTCGCGCACACCGCGTTGCTGCGCCTGGGCCTCGGCATTTCGGAGGCCCAGCGCGCGGTCGCGATGTTCAAGCAGCACGACGAAGCGCAACTCAAAGTGCAGCACGCAATGCAGCACGACGAAGCCAAGCTTATCCAGACTTCGCAGGAAGCCGCCGCGCAGTTGAAGGAATTGTTCGATGCGGACACCGCGTCGTTTGCGCGCGCGGGAACGTCTGCAGCGCGGGCGGCGTAGCCTGCGCGCGGCGGCTTCGCGGCTATCGTGCGAAAATCGTAACGTTCATCACGGAATTTACGAAAATGCAAAACGCGTATCGCGGACGGCTCGCTGCCGCGGCACTGGCCGCGTTGACCGCGCCCGCGCACGGCGGGACCGCACCCGCGTATCCGGTCAAACCGGTCCGCATAGCAGTCGGCTTTCCCGCCGGCAGCGGCACCGACATGCTCGCGCGTTTCATCGGCGGCAAATTCACCGACCGCGCAGGGCAGCAGGTCGTCGTCGACAACCGGCCGGGTGCCAACGGCATCATCGCCGCCGAGCTCACGACCAAAGCTCCGCCCGACGGCTATACGCTGCTGTTCATGTCGACGTCGCATACGATGAACGCGGCGGTATACAAATTGCCGTTCGAACCGGTGAAATCGTTTACGCCGGTCATGCAGTTGGGCGCCGGCCCGCTCGTGCTGGTCGCGAACCCGGCGTTTCCCGCGAGCAATGCCAAAGGCCTGATCGAACTGGCAACCGCGAAACCGAACACGATCACCTACGCGGTCTCCGGCACGGGCGGCGTCAATCATTTTGCCGGCGCGTTGTTTTCGCGCATTACGGGCACGCAGTTGATCAACGTGCCTTACAAGGGCGGCCCGCAGGCGCTGACCGATTTGATCGGCGGCCAGGTGCAGGTGATGTTCGGCACCGCGGCGATCACGCTCTCGCAGGTGCGCGCGGGTCGCCTGAAAGCGCTCGGCGTCAGCACGGCAAAACGCTCGGCGCTGCTGCCCGATGTGCCGACCATCGCGGAATCCGGCGCACCCGGCTATGCAATGAACACCTGGTGGGGCGTGCTCGCGCCCGCCGGCACGCCGGCCGCCATCGTCGACAAACTCTACGCCGAGATTGCCGGTATATTGGAACAACCCGAATCCGCGCAACGCCTGGCCGCGGAAGGTGCCGAGCCGTCGCCGTTGCCCTCTGCCGCCTTCACCCGCCTGCTGACATCCGAAGTCGACAAATGGAAACGCGTCGCGCGCGACGCGGGTATTAAAGCGGATTAGGAACCGGCGATTCCGGTTCCCTCCTCCGCTTGCGAGGGGGAGAGCGTGGTTAGAATGCGAGGGGGCCGCCAGGATGGGGGCAAGCGAACTCGCTCCCTCCCCAGCCCTCCCCCGTGCCTTGCGCAAGGGGGGAGCAAGCAAAACCAATTACATTACTTGAGGTAACGCCGTTGGCAACAGAGAACGTTCCCACAAATTTCAAAGTCGGCGTCATCGGCCTTGGCGTCATCGGCAAGCCGATCGCATTGCGCGTACTGAAGGCGGGGTACCCGCTCTGCGTATACGACATCCGCAGCGAGCCGGTGACCGCACTGCGCGACGCCGGCGCGACCGCGTGCACATCGTCGGCGGACGTTGCCGCGCACAGCGATGTCATCATCAGCCTGGTCCTCGACGGCGCGCAGACCGACGACGTGGTGTTCGGCGCCAACGGCATCATCCACTCAATCAAGCGCGGCGCAATATTCGCGACCGGCAGCACGCTCGGGCCCGCGCCGGTTTTGCAAATCGCCGAAGCGCTCGCGGCCAAATATTGCGCGACGATCGACATGCCGATCACCGGCGGCTATCTCGCGGCGTCCGCAGGCAAGCTGGCATTGATGGTCGGCGCGGACGACGCAACGCTCGCGCGCGCACTGCCCGTGTTCAACACCTTCGCGCACATCATCACGCGCGCGGGCGGCATCGGCGCCGGCCAGGCCGCGAAGCTCGCGCACCAGCTCATCATGAGCGTGAACATACTGGGCCTGCTCGAAGGGCTGTCGCTGGGTGTGGCCGGCGGCGTGCGGCCGGAAGTGCTGAAACAGATCATCCGCGACGGCATCGCCGACAGCAACGTGCTTGCCATGTGGCAGGACATGGGCCCGCGCTGGAAGAGCATGCTCCAGGGCGGCGCGCCCGGCGCCGACCTTCCCAATATGCGCAAAGACCTGCACACCGCGCTCGAACTCGCGCGCGAGCTCGGCATCGACCTGCCCGTCGGCACCCGGGTGTCGCAAGTCGCGGACGCGGGCACCGCAACCGGGCACGACAACCCGTTGCTGTAAGGTGCCCCGCGCTTAAGAGCACCGCGTCATGCGGTATGATGAGAGGCATAATTAATGCCGTCATCCCCGCGCAGGCGGGGATCCAGCAATGGGTGTTCCTGACTTCTCCTGGATTCCCGCCTGCGCGGGGATGACAAAATACTCCTAACGGCCGCACGTAAAACCTGAAGGAACCCAGTATGGCCCGCATCACCTATGCCGATGAAACCGCGGACAAAGACATCGCCGCACTCGCAACACAGATTCGCGCCGAGCGCGACGGCAAGATCCCGAACATCTACCGCATGCTGCTCAACAGCCCGCCGATCGCGCAGGGCTGGCTGAACCTCCTGACCGCAGTCCGGCATAAATCGACGCTCGCCGGGCGTTATCGCGAGCTCGTCATCATCCGCATCGCGGTCATCAACGGCGCCGACTACGAACGCGATATCCACGTGCCGATTGCGCGCAAGGAAGGCCTGGGCGAAGCGCAGATCGCGGCGATCGGCAACTGGCGGAACTCCACCCTGTTCGACGAGGCGACGCGCGCGGTGCTTGCCTACACCGACGCGATGACGCGCGAAGTGCGCGTGCCCGACGCCGTGTTCGCCGCGGTCAAGAAACATTTCGATGCGCGCACGATCACCGAGCTCACGGCGACGGTCGCCGCTTACAATCTGGTGTCGCGCTTCCTCGAAGCGCTGCAGATCGATCACGAATAACTTATCCTGGAATTCCATCATGCCCGATACCAATCAGCAATTGCCCAAGCCACTTACGCCTGATGCGTACCGTCACTCCGGCGCGCGCCCCGAGCCGGACAAATCGCTGCCGCGCAACCTGCGCATGATGCTGGCGCTCGAGGATTTCGAGGCGCCGGCGCGCCGCTATTTGCCGCGGCCTATGTACGGCTACGTGTCGGGCGGCGCCGAGACGAACGCGTCGCTGCGCGCCAATCGCGCGGCGTTCGACGATTACGCGTTCGTGCCGCGCGCGCTGGTGGACGTGTCGGGGCGCTCGACGAAGACTACGCTGTTCGGCCGCGAATACGACGCGCCGTTCGGATTCGCGCCGATGGGCGGCAGCTCGATGGCCGCATATCACGGCGACATCGTGCTCGCGCGCTCGGCCGCGAAAGCGAATATCCCGATGATCATGAGCGGCGCTTCGCTGTCGCGCTTGGAGGACGTGCGCGCCGCCGGCAATACCGCGTGGTTCCAGGCTTATCTGCCCGGCGAAACCGGCCCCATCACCGAGCTCGTGAACCGCGTCGCAAAAGGGGGATTCGACACGCTCGTACTGACGGTCGACGTGCCGGTCGGCGCCAACCGCGAAAACAACGTGAGGAGCGGCTTCAACCGCCCGCTGCGCCCCACCCTGCGCCTCGCGTGGGACAGCTTCCTGCACCCGCGCTGGTTCGTCGGCATGTTCCTGCGCACGCTGCTGACCGAAGGCATGCCGCACTTCGAGAACATGGGCCCGCGCACGCCGCTCATCACGAGCACGGGCGAGCGCGACCGCGGCCACCGCGACCAGCTCTCGTGGCCGCACGTCGAGTTGATGCGCAAGCTGTGGAAAGGCAAGCTCGTGCTGAAAGGCGTGCTCAACAAGGACGACGCGCGCACCGCGCGCGAAAGCGGCGTCGACGGCATCATCGTCTCCAACCACGGCGGGCGCCAGCTCGACGGCGCGACCGCCCCGCTGCGCGTTTTGCCCGGCATCGTCGATGCATCGGGCAAAATGACCGTGATGATGGACAGCGGCATCCGCCGCGGCACCGACATCCTGAAAGCGCTCGCGCTCGGCGCGCAGTTCGTGTTCGTCGGCCGCCCGTTTCTTTTTGCGGCGGCGATCGGCGGCGACGCCGGCGTGGGCCATGCGATCAAGCTCCTGAAAGACGAAGTGGACCGCGACATGGCGCTGCTCGGGATCACGTCGCTCGCGCAGATGAAGCGCGAGTTGCTGATGGCGGCAAAACCGTGAGGGCGTGAGAGCGCGAGAGCGTGAAAGAGATCGACCGCACTTTGCCGTTACGCATTCCAGCCTCGCGCGCGCGATTTTCGCCGATGGAGCAAAATATCGTTCCTTCCTCCGCTTGCGGGGGAAGGCCAGGATGGGGGCAAAAAGCGATCGAAAACGTGCCCCCACCCTAGCCCTCCCCCGTATTACAGGGGAGGGAATTCAAGTGCTGGTGAATCACATGCCGCAACGTTACATCGCCCACCTCGACATGGACGCGTTTTACGCGTCGGTCGAATTGCTGCGCTATCCGGAGCTGCGCGGCCGGCCGCTCGTGATCGGCGGGCGCCGCCGCACTGTACAGGACGGATCAGCCGACAACGTATTCCCGACCTTGCGCGATTACACCGGACGCGGCGTGATCACGACCGCCACCTACGAAGCGCGCGCATTCGGCGTGAACTCCGGCATGGGCTTGATGAAAGCCGCCAAGCTGGCACCTGACGCCTTGCTGTTGCCCGCCGACTTCGACGAGTACCGTCGCTACTCGCGCATGTTCAAGGAAGCGGTGCGCGCGGTGGCGCCGCAGATCGAGGATCGCGGCATCGACGAGATTTACATCGACTTGACCGACCTCGTGATGTCCGACACCGCCGGCAAGCCGCTCGACCCGTGGGTGCGCGCACGCGATGTCGCCGCGAACCTCCAGCAGGCGGTGGTTGATGCGACCGGCCTGTCGTGCTCGATCGGCGTCACGCCGAACAAGCTCCTGTCGAAAATCGCGTCCGAACTCGACAAGCCCGCGGGCATCACGATATTGCGCGAATCCGACGTCACCGCGCGCATCTGGCCGCTTGCAGTGCGCAAGATCAACGGCATCGGCCCCAAGGCGACCGCGCAACTCGAAACGCTCGGCATCCACACGATAGGCGACCTTGCCAAAACGGACCCTGCGCTGCTGGTGGAAAATTTCGGCACGAGTTTCGGCGCGTGGATGTTCGAAGCCGCGCACGGACGCGACGAGCGCGCCGTCGTGACTTACAGCGAACCCAAGTCGATCAGCCGCGAAACGACTTTCGAAAACGACCTGCATGCAGTGCGCGACCGCGCACAGCTCTCCGGCATCTTCACCGACCTGTGCGTGAAACTCGCGGGCGACCTGCAGCGCAAAGGCTACGTCGGCAAAACGATAGGCTTGAAGCTGCGCTTCGACAACTTCAAAACCGTCACGCGCGACAGCACGATAGAAACGCCGACCCAGGACGCCGCGCTGATCCGCCGCGCGGCGGGCGAATGCCTGAAGCGCGTTCCGCTCGACCGCCGGATACGCTTGCTCGGCGTGCGCGTCGGCGCATTGAGCCGGCCGGGCGAAATGCCGGCGGTGAAAACGCCCACGTTGTTCGAATAGCAACGGAGCTCGCATGGCGATAAATCCCGGCCTTGAATATGCGCTCGGCGCGATGGTCTGCTACGGCCTCGCCGACCTCGTCTACAAGCGCGCCGCGACCGCCGGCGTCAAGCCGCATCACTTCCTGATGGTGCAGGCGTGGATCTTCGCGCCGACGATGATTGCCTACTCGCTGGCCACCGGCACGCTCCATATGGTTCCGGCAGCGGGCTGGGGCGCGGCGGCGGGGCTTTGCATATTCATCGCGCTGTACAACTTCACGCGCAGCCTGCGCGAAGGCGCGGTAAGCGTGATCGCGCCGATCTTCCGCCTGAACTTTACGATCACGGTCGCGCTGGCGATCTGCGTGCTCGGCGAACCCCTGGGCGCGTTCAAGATGGCGGGCCTGGCGCTCGCGCTCCTCGCGGTGTGGCTGCTGCTCGGCGGAGGCGCGGGCGGAAGCGCCGCCGTTTCGCGCGCTTCGCTGTGGCGCGTCCTGCTCGCGACGTTTGCGCTGGGCATCACCAATTTCTGCTACAAGCTCGGCGTGATGCACGGCGCGACACCGGCGACGATGGTGGTCTCACAGGCGGCGGTGTTTTTCCCGCTCGCAACGGCGTTCGGTTATCTCGCCGAACGCAAATTCAATCCGCCCGCTGCAACCTGGCCTTACGCCGCGTGCGCGGCGATCCTGCTCGCGATTGCGTTCATGCTGATGGCGACGAGCCTGATACGCGGCGAAGCGAGCGTGCTGGTGCCCGTGGCGCAGATGGGTTTTGTGATTACCGCTGCGGCCGGGATACTGATGCTGGGCGAACGCACCAGCGCGCGCAAGCTCGCAGGACTCGCGGCGGCGGTTGGAGCGCTCGTTTGTCTTGCGATGAGTTGATATTGCAAGTTGCAACTAACGAGGTTGCCAGTTCGGGCTCATAACAAAGTGGCCGCCGATTAATGCAAGCCCGGACGTTTAAAAATTACGACGGTTCAGCTTCGGATAGGCCGTTATCGTTTTTGACCGCATGTCCGAAATGGAGCCGCTTACGTTAATCAGCCCGCTATCGACCGGAGCCGGACAGTCACGGTTACGTTTGAATTAAGAAAAACCGCCGCAGTTATTGCGTCGCCCGTTCAGGACTGCCGATACGCGACGAGTTCCTGGCGCTCCCAGCTTTGTGTCTTCCCGCCCCAACGCCGCAGAGTTTCTCTTGCGATCAAGGCGCGCACCTGACCAGGCGCGATCCAAATCTTGTCCGCAATTTCCGTGTTGACCAGCGAGCCGCCTTCGTGTCCTCTGGCCCAGCCATGAGTTTCCAGAACGAATGCGTCAAACGTGCCTGCCGGTACGGCGATGTTTTCGCGCGCAACTACGCGCACGTCGAATTCGACTTCGGTGGGAATGCCATTTTGGCTGGTTGATTTATGACGGGACGTCCAGCGCTTGCCAATCGAATAAGATAGTCCCCAGATCTGACTGCCGGTCGAGCGCCGGCCCTCTCCGTTGCGTAGAACGTTTCCGAGTAAATCAGTAATATGGCCCGTATCGAAGATTACTTCGGTATCGGTAATCTGAGTAATGGTACGGGTGCGCCCCAGTTTTTCGATTTTGGTGAAGAGGTCAATCGTGCGAAACGTGTAACTATCTCCCACTTTGTAGTTGGTGTCGGCGACCGCGGTGCCTTTGCTGAACGGATTCGGCGCTATCGACGCGATGACGATGGCAGCGCCGGGCGTAAACTTTGCGGCTTCGACTTTCGCCAGTTCCTGCTGCTTTTTCAATTCCGCTTCGGCACGCGCGAGTTCTTCCTGCTGTTTGCGTTCCGATTCTGCTTTAGCGAGGTCTTCTTTTTTTCTGCGTTCGGCTTCCGCACGCGCCAGTTCTTCGAGCCGCGCGCGTTCCGCCTCGGCCTTGGACAATGCTTCCTGCCGCTTGCGTTCCATTTCGGCGCGGGCGATTTCTTCCTTCTGCTTGCGCGAAGCTTCCGCCTGCGCCAGCTCCTGCTGTTTTTTTAGTTCGGCCTCGGCGCGTGCGAGCTGTTCCCGGCGCTTGCGGTCGGCTGCTGCCTGCGCCGCCGAAGCGGACGCAAGTTGCGCGCGCTGTTCGATCTGTGCGAGCACACGCTCGAGGCGGAATTGCGCGACCTCGGAAAACTTTCCGCTCGGATAGCGGCGAAGGTAATCTTCCAGCGGGGCGGGCTCTTTGGCGTTCTTGATCGTCTCCCAGATGGCAAGTTCTTCCTCGAATTGCCGATCCAGTTCCTCTTTCGACGGTTTCTTGACCTGCTTGGGCGGTTGAAAGTAAAAATCTTCCTCAAGCGAAGTGCTTTCCCAGGGAATCTGCCGTCCCGCCGATGTGCGCCGCACCGCCAACCGCACGCGCTTGAATACGTCCTCAATCTTGGCTTCGGGCACGGTCAACTCGCGCAGCAGGTTCTCCGTGTAGAGGCCATTGTCGCCCTCGCCGTCGGCCGCGGTATTGCCGGGTGAGGTTGCATAGGCAAGCAGTGAGCCTGGAGGCGCGTCAAACTGCGAAAGCCCCCTCTGTTCGATGAGCACCTTGTTGCCGAAAGGATTGTCGCGGCAGGCGTCAAGAATGATCATGTTCATAGGGTTGCGCGCGCCGATCAGTCCTTGCAACAAGGTATTGAGTTCGATTGTCTTGTCGCGCATGTCTTCGAGTTTGTCTATAGCCGCATCAACCGGTATCAGATAGTTGCGCCAGGCAAGTTGCGCGGCGTGGCCGGCATAGTAGAAAAGTCCGACACCTTTACTGTTTGCCAGATCGCTCCCGAACGTTTTGATGGCGCCGGCCATTTGCGCGCGACCGGCATTGAGTTGCAGATTGACCTTGAATCCGAACTTCTGCAATTCGATGCTGATTGCTTTTGCGTCATTGGCGGGGTTGCGAAGCGGTGCTTCCGTGTAATCGGTGTTTCCCATCACCAACGCAGCGCGCGGAAGCGCGCTCAACGTCGATGGCGACTCCGTGGCGGCGGGTACCCAGAGTGGCAGCGCCACAGATCCGGTTAGCGCCCCCGCCTGCATAAGCCAGCGGCGGCGCGTGCCCGACATGGCAGATCTTGACCTGTTTTCCGCGCCCCCGCTCAAGTTTGAACTCCGCCGCTCAAGAGATGGTCAGGCTAGTCTCGAGGATCCGGTTTTGTCAATTGAGCGCCAATATGACGATCGAGTAAGACGGCGAATGCACACATTCAGGAAAAGCGACTGACCGGTTCGGGTCGGGGCGATCATTGGTGGATGTCGGCCATCGGCCACGTGCGGACATTCGAACCTGGGCTAGAAATTTGCCGAAAACGGGTAGAGAATCGCCGTTAACGTGACAAAAACGATGACAAAACCATCTTGTCCGGCACGGCACTGTTATCAGGCGTGCAGTCTAATTACAAGTTAGAACACAAAATGGAATCCGGGGACCACCAATTTCGAGGTCATCATTACGCCGGTCGAGAGAACGGACTCATGATCATTGCCCCCGCGTCCGCACTCCGGAAGTTGGCGTCTCAAATTGATCGTGAATTGCCCGGGGGACCTGACATTGAATCCCGGGAGTGGCCCCGTAAAGTCGGCGAGCTCATTCTTCCGGGACGCGCAGATGGAATGCCATACACCGTATCATTCCACGTCGAAACAGTTTCGCGAAAGCCCTCGACGAATATGCCGAAGCGCGGGATTCATTTCTGGATCCTTGCCATTCTGTCTATCTTGGCAACTGTCGGCGTCTTGGCGGTTGTCAAGTGGGCGGCAACAAATGCGTTCTAACCCAGGACGCTGTGCGAGCGTTGCTCGCCCGCGCATTTCGCCGCAAACGTCGGGGCTCATATCAAACAGGGATATCCACGTGAGAAAACTACTGCTGCTTATCGCGATCGTATTGCTGTCGCTGAACGCTTACCGGGCTTCCGCAGATGAAACGCTAACACCGGAAAAAAAGGCCGACATCGAGCGATTGCTCGACATGACCGGGGCTTTGGCCCTTGGCCGGCAGCTGTCTTCGACGATGGTTGGGCAGTTCACAAATGCGGTCAGGAAAGCAAACCCGGGTATACCGAAAGAGGTACTCGACACGCTGCCGGCGATCGTGAATTCCGTGATCGAGGAGAACATCTCAACGTTCAAGCAGGCGGCTGTGTTGATTTACCACAAGCATTTCAGTCATGACGAGATGAAGCAGATGATCGCGTTTTATTCAAGCGATCTGGGCAGGAAGATCATTCTGGAAATGCCTACCCTGATGCAGGAAAGCATGGGGGCGGGGGCACAATGGGGTCAGTCATTGGCGCCGGAAATCGAGCGCCGCGTACGCGATCGATTTAAAGAGAAAGGGGTAGCACTTTAATCCCCGACATGGCGTTCCAGCTGACGCCCCCGTTGCCGCTTTGCCTTTTAGCGGTCGCGGCTGAGCGTAGCCATCACTGTGCGCCCAAAAGGTGACCGGGACAGGTTGAAAATGGATTCGGCGAGCGCCGCGAGATACTGGCTTATCGGGAACCATGGTTTGTCCAAAGCGATTCGGTCCAAAGTAACTCCGATCGTTTGCCCTACTGCGGCGCGGTCGCCGCAAACGATGGCCGCGCGGCGACTCGATCGAGCCATAGACAAAGTTTCGGATGCCCTGGGCGCCAACTAAAATCGGGATTGCGCGCTTCCAGGCCAAGCGCGCAAGCGAGCGTGATCTGGACCATGTTGAATGCGCCATGCATGAGCGGAGCGTCAATTTCTTTTTCCCAGAGGTCCGCCATGCGGCGGGCGCGCTCCGTTTCGTGCCGAATGATCCCCGGCGAACGCTCGTTCTCGGGGCGCGCCAGTTCGCGCCCCCAAACTGACAGGCCGTCCATCATGCTTCTCGCCAAAGCTTCGAGACGGCGCGCCTCCCACGCCGGCTCGCCGCCCGGCAGATCGAACGCCGGCTTGCCATCCAGATGATCGAGATAAGCGCAGATGAGGGCCGATTCTTCCAGTCCGCGGCTGTCGTCGCAAACAAGATAGGGGACCCGCCCCGACGGATTGATCTCGTAGTACGGACTGCGTGCCGCACGTGTCTTCGCGACGATAATCTCGACCCTGCTTTCGAGACTTTTTTCAATGGCCACGATACGCGCCATGCGTGCGTAGGGAGATCCGGGGGTGATGTAGAGCTTCATCATGCGGGATCGGGCGGCACGGGTTTTGCGTCCGGACTGGCTAATGGATTAGCCCGCAATTTCAACTCTTGCCCGGACCCATGAGGCTGAGCTCCGAGGCTTCCGCCTCTCCGGTCGTTGCGTCTACAAGTTCGGGATATATCCGAAACCCGAACCCGTAATGCAATTTGATGTATTTCTTTTCCCCGGCACCGATGTCAAAGTTCACGATCTCTGAAGTCATCGTTGTCGTAGCGGCATATTTGCCCGGCGGAACATCTTTGTAAAACACGCCGCGGGGCACGGCGTTTCCGACTTTCTCCCCATTGAGCAGCACGTCCGGCGTATACGCGGCACCGATTACTATGGTGCGATAGAAAAAGACGCGCCCCATGCCCGCTCCGGGCGGGGGTATGGATTTGGCGCTTTCCTTCAACGACGGGCCCGTTGCGCACGCAGACAAAAAAGCCAGGAGCACTACGGAACAAAACAATTTGATGATCTTCACGTTGCTCCCTTCAGCAAGTGGTTGCATGATTGCAAGACCTAATCCCAAGTTCACCGGTCGGTGGATTAGTCGCGGATAGATGAATAGCCGTACGAATAGTGAGAATCCTCTGTGCCACCGCCTGCGGAGGTGGCGAGGCCAACTCTCGTTTCCGCAGGGCGTTTTGTCAGGCTGTCGAGGAAGGACTGCCGCGATCCAGCAACATCGCGGGCCCCCAGTCGTTTTGCCATGTCCAAAAAATCACTTTCCCGGAAATCCCCGTCGACCAGTATGCCGGCGCACGCATTCCGGGAATCGGGGGAGCATTGCTCGATCGCCGTTTGCAGTGCGTCAGCCGCGTTTCGCAACCGGTACCCGCCACCCCAAATCAGATTACCTTTTTGATCGACGCCCATTGCGTAGCCATTGTGCCAGTCCTTCCGTATGACAGCGTTTTCGTACTCTCGCAATGAACTCATATTTCCCTCGTTGGTGACGTCGAGCAGAATTGCAAGCGCCTTCGATAGCGTCAGTTCGCCCTGAGATTTTTCCAGCAGCGCAATTCGCGACGCCCATTCCGCAGCGTAAGACGTGGTCACGCCCGACGGAGTCTTCGCTGGAGCGGCTGTGCGTTGCCGTTCCAGCGCCTGCTGCGCGCGTCGAGGAATCTCTTTTAGCGCATCGGCTAATATCGCGATGGTTGTGTCTGGCGTATCTTTCACCATTAATGCCGTTATGCCGATCAGTCGGCCGTTATCGTCCACTATCGCTGCTGCGCCCGTGCGCTGTGGCAAGTCGGTCGAGATTTCGACGATAGGTACGCTCTTAAACTCTCGCAGCGCCAAAACACGGCTGTCGACAAGGAATGGCTTGCCGGTTTGCGGCATTGTCAAGGCATGTACCGGCTGCCCTAACCGCACCGTCTGCACGCCCCCGATCGTCATTGCGGGCGCCGGCAGCTTAGGCACATCCAGCTGGCACAGGTCGCGCTCGACATCGGCGTGTTCCAGCGTTGATCGATAAATAATGTCCTGATGCTGCACCTGCAGGCTCTTCGCTTTCGCGAGCACGTGGCAGTTCGTCACCACTTTCCCGCGGTCAATTACGATGCCGCCGCCGGTTCGGATCAGTCTTTCATCGTCGCCCAGCGCCCTGACCGATACCATGCTCGGCGAAGTATTCCTGAGCAATTGCGCAGGCTCGAGCGCATAGGCCGCCCCACACAACAGCAGGGTTGCCAGCAAGATTCGCAGCGTTAGCAGGCCAACAAGGGCAGGTCTTGCGATCCAACAGTTCCCGGCGCGTTCAGCGAATGGTTGCATGATTGCAAGACCTGACCCCGAGCTCACTACACGGATAGCGGTTATGCTATTTTGGGCCATAGAAAGATAGCACGATGTCAAAGCCAAACTCACCCGCTAAAGCTACCAATTTACGTGAGATTGGATAGGACGGCCAAGGATGTTTTTCCGTCGCTAGATCGTAGAGTCCGAAATCTAAAACTGCTCTCGACAAACCCACTCTTCGCAAACGCTTGAGTTCAGAACGGTGACGCCTCAAATACGCCACAGCCGAGGC
>CAZEAX010000047.1:0-17778 GCA_964510405.1 uncultured Streptomyces sp.
ATCCTGATAAACGGTAAGGACGTTGAACTCAAATCCGTGCCGGATCTGCGCCGTATGATCGGCCAGCATGGCTCACCGAACGCTCATTCTCTGCTTGCAGTAACGCCCGCCCTTTGAGGATGCGAATATCCGCTTTGAGTGGCCGGCACTCGATTACATTGCACGATCGACGCAACTCTTGTCGAAATCCTTCGCACTTTCCGTCCCGGCCGGCGCGATAAGCGGCCCGTCGGCATAACCTGTGTTTGCCGACCGCAGTGAAATTGCATTAAAGATCCCGGGAATTGTGCCGTTAATAACCGGTAGCATTGATTGCTTTATTGTCCATGCGGATACGGTGACCTGCCGGAGATACAGATGTCTTTCAAGTCCATACGATTGGCAATCGTCGCGTTGTTGCAGGCGCTGGCATTGTCCGGTTGCGGTGTCGTCGTACTGATAAATGCCGCCAACGAACAAGACAAGTTCGCCAAGACGTTTTCGCCGCCGGACGACAAGGCGCTGATCTATGTTTATCTCGCCGATCGAAGTTCGAACATGTCGAACCGGGTGGTAATCGACGGGCGCATTGCCGGAACGATACGTCCCGCGTTTTTTTCCATGTCGAATGTCATGCCTGGGCCCCATCGCGTGGGATTGGCCCACATGGAGACAGACAGTATTTTGCTCGAAGCGGAAGAAGGCAAAACGTATTTCCTGGGTGCCGACGTGTCCTGCGCGGGCGGTGCTGCGCATGCGCAACTCCGGTTGGTCGATGAGTCGACGGGGAGGCGGCAGGTTGCGGCGGCCGACCTTGCAAATATTACGTTGTTCGGCAATCCCTTGTTCAACGACGACGGCCCTGCCGGCCAATGCCCTTTGTCAATCGGCGAACTTTGATCGTGCGGGCAGTGCAGCGGCCAAAGCGGACGCGCCTGCGGCCGCCGGGCAATTCCCACCATTAGAAAAATGAAATCGGGTTCAGTGCAACTTTTCGATTCCGCGCGGCGGTAGTTGCCGCGCGGTAAGGTTGCAAGTACCCTGTTCGTCATCGGCGGCGACCGCCGGCTGGCGGCCACCAGCGGACATTCGCACGCTTGCCCGGATTTTCCAGACGAAGAGGCGGCTCATGTACATGCCGAAGCATTTCGAGGAGCGCGATGTTGCGGTTCTGCACGCGCTCATACGGTCGCATCCTCTGGGCGCGTGGGTGACTCAGCCCGGTGAGGACTTGGACGTCAACCACGTTCCTTTTCTGGTTGACCCGGCGCGCGGCGAGTACGGCACGCTCGTTTGCCATGTGGCGCGCGCGAATCCGGTCTGGAAGTCATTGACCGGCGACCGGGCGTGCGTGGTGATTTTTCAGGGGCCTCAGACCTATATCACTCCATCGTGGTATCCGACCAAGCACGCGCACGGGAAAGCGGTGCCGACGTGGAACTACGCCGTCGTTCATGCCCACGGCGTGCCGCGCGTCATTGACGACAGGGACTGGCTGCTCGAGCATGTGACCGCGCTAAGCGGTCGGCATGAATCGGAGCGCGCGGTTCCGTGGAGCGTCTCGGATGCTCCGGCCGACTTCATCGACACCATGCTGAAGGCGATCGTCGGGATCGAGATTCCCGTCAGTACGCTGGCCGGTAAATGGAAGACGAGCCAGAACAGGCCGCTGCCGGACAAGTTGGGGATCATTGCAGGCCTCTGCGAGCGCGGCGATGCGAACTCCGGGCACATGGCGGAGCTCATACAGCGACATGTCGAAGGCTAGCGGTGCGCCATGTTGGCGCGGATAGTGCGCGGGCGGCCGGGCGCAGCATTGCTTGCGTTCTTCAGCGTTTTTTCACCGGCCCGGGCGCAGCACCCGCTCGAAGAGCGCCAGCTTCAGCTGCGCGTGCAAGAACTCAAGCTGCAACAATCGCAACAGCAACTGATGCAGCAACAGCAATTTCAACAGCAGCGGCTTCAACCGAATCCGCCGCCGCTTCTAAAGGAGCAATTTCAACTGCAACAGCGTCAACAGCAGCAAACGCTGGATATGCAGATAGAATCATTGCGGCTGCAACAGCAGCAACAGCTGCAAATCAGGAGGGGAGCATCCGCGGGCCGTATTCCGGGAATCCCCGCAGTGCCCTGACGGAATAAAAATGGCATTGAATTCAACCGGAGAACAACTATGGCAAGACTGACTGCAATCACCAGCAAGAGCCAGGTGGCGCCCGAGCACCGGGCGGTTTTCGATGCGATCGTCGCAAGCCGCGGCGCGGTGCAGGGGCCGTTCACCATGCTGATGCACTGCCCGGAACTCGCCGGGCACTTTGTGCATATCGGCGGGTTCGTGCGCTTCGAGGGCAAGCTCGACAAGCGCGTGCGCGTGCTTGCCGCGATGACGGTCGCGCGTGAATTCGACACGCTCTACGTCTGGGGCGCGCAAACGGGATCGGCCCGGCGGCAGAACGTGCCGGAGACGACCATCACCGCGATCCGCGAGAAGCACTCGCGCGGCATCCCGGCCGAGGACGCGCAGATCGTCGAATTCACCCGCGAATTGATCCGCAAGCATCGCGTCGGCGACGAGCGCGCGCAGGCGCTGCTGGCGCGTTTCGGCAGCGAGGGGATGATCGAGTTTACCGGCGCGATCGGCTACTACAGCATGCTGTGCATGATGGCGAACGCCGTCGAGCTCGAAACGGGGCCCGGCGCCGAAGTGCTGAAGGTGTAGACCCTTAGCGCGACACCGGGACGCGGGCGGCAGCTCGCGGACCAAAATCTACATCGGTTCCGTACCATATCTTCAAGGAAAGGGCATTTCGAAATGCGCACCAACAAGACAAAAGCGAAGATCGCCGCCGGCGAATGCGTCATCGGCGTAAGCGTTGCCTTCCCGTCCCCGGATCTGGTCGAACTTTGTGCGGCCGTCGGCTTCGACTTCGTCACTTTCGACACCGAACACGAGCCGATGAACAGCGAGCAGATCGTGCACTGCATACGCGCGGCGGAATCGTTTGACATCACCCCGATCGTGCGCCTGCCGCGCAACCCGGACCTGGTCTTGAGATTTCTGAACGCGGGTGCCCAGGGAATACATGTGCCGCGATGCACGACCGCGGCAGACATGCAAGAGGTGGTGAAGTGGACGCGCTTCCATCCGCTCGGCGAGCGCACTTTCTACAACCGCGGGCGCTCCGGGAACTATAACGTCGGCACGGCCGACACGGCCGACTGGGCGCGCGCGGCCAACCGCGAGCTTCTCGTCATCTGCATGATCGAGGAAGTAAAGGCGCTTGAAAATCTCGACGAGATGCTCGCCGTTCCCGGCGTCGACGTCATTCATATCGGTCACATGGATCTGTGGCAGTCGATGGGTATGCCTGCCGACATGAAAGGCGTGTTCGAGACGATAGCCGGGATCGCAAAACGCGGCGTGGCCGCCGGAAAATACATGAGCCACACCATCCGGCTCACCGACGACGCGGTCGACCGCATGGGCGATTACATGCGCATCGGCTCCAGGCTGTTCACGGTTTCGCCGATGGATTTTCTGCGCCAGGGCGGCGTCAAGCTGACTCTGGCGATGCGCGACATGGAGAAAAAGGTTGCCGCCGGACGTTCGAAGTAGCTCCGCGGCGGAGCGCATGACTATGTTAAGAGTGCTTGCCTTTGCTGCAGCGGGCCTGACATTCCTGTCCGCCACCGTTAATACCGCTGCCGCTGCCGAAGACTTTTCGACGAAGCCCATGCGGCTCATCGTGAATACCGCGCCCGGCGGCAGCACCGACATCGTCGCGCGCATCATGGGCGCGCAACTCGGCGAGCGGCTCAAAACTCAGGTTGTCGTCGACAACCGCGGCGGCGCCGGCGGGGCGATCGGCATGGAGGCGGAAGCGAAGGCGGCGCCGGACGGCCGCACGCTGCTGCTCGCCAATTCGTCGCTGACGACGCTGCCCGCCTTGAGAAAGCTGCCCTACGATCCGGTCAAGTCGTTTGCCCCCATCGCGAAACTGGCGAGCGTTTATCTTGCGCTCGTCGTCCACCCGTCGGTCGAGGCGAAATCCGTGCAGGAATTCATTTCACTGGCGAAGCGCAAACCGGTTGCGGTCGTCTTTTCCGGGTCCGGGCCGGGTGCGCATACGACGATGGCGACGGAACTTCTCAAGAGCATGGCCGGGATAGACGTGTTGATAGTCGAATACAAGAGCGGAGGGCCGGCCATCATCGACCTGCTTGGCGGGCAAACGCACGCGATGCTCGCCACCATCCCTTCTGTTTTGCAGCACATCAAGGCGGGCAAACTGAGGGTGCTCGCAACGAGCGGGACGGAGCGCAGCAATTTTCTGCCGGACGCGCCCACGATAGCCAGCGCGGGCGTGCCGGGATACTCGACGGTGCAATGGCATGGCATTCTGGCGCCTGCCGGAACGTCTCAGCGCATCACCGATTTTCTGCACGCCGAACTGAAGGAGATACTCGCGTCGGAGGAAGGAAGAAAGAAACTCGTTGTCGCCGGCGCCGAGATCGACTATCTGCCGCCCGCCGAGTTTGGCCTCTTTATACGCAGGGACATGGAACAGTGGTCGCAGCTCGTCGCCAAGGCGGGGATCAAGACTCACGAGTAACGGCCGGCCGGCGCCGGGGCCGGTAAACAATTTGAACGAGGATTCCACATGTCGCACAAGAAAATAAGCCGCATCTATACCGGTGCCGACGGCCGCTCGCATTTCGAGGACCTGATCGTGCCGATGAACGAACTGATCGCCGGCGAACGCATCTCGCTGAGATCTGCGCTCGTCCCGGCGACGGGCGTGTCGTTTCGCGAGAACCCGCTCGGCCGCTCCGAGGAATTTCACTGCCCGAAGCAGCGGCAATTCGTGATCACGCTGTTCGGCGCGGTGGAGATCAGCTGCGCCGGCGGCAAGCGATGTTTCGGTCCCGGCGACGTGCTGTTCGCCGAAGACTTGACCGGCGAAGGCCATGCCAACCGCGAATTGCTGGGCCCGCGCCAGAGCCTGATACTTCCCGTGCCCGGCGACTTCGACATCCGGCGCTGGACAGCCGCGCCATGATGGCTGCGCAGAGCGGGAATCGGATCCTGCATCCAGGATTACTTCCCTGTCGCCTTGCCTGATTACCCGCGCTTGCCCGCGCGCAGGATAAACTCGCGCACTTCCTGCGCGCAACGATCCGGATCCGTTGCGGCGGCGTGAAATGAATCGCCGGGCAGTGCGACCAAAGTCGAATTTGGAATTTTCTGCTGCCATGCGCGGGTGTCTTCGACGGTGCCGAGCGCGCTGCCTTCGGTGGTGATGACCAGCGTCGGGCATTTGATGTTCGGCAGATCGGCGGCGACGTCCCAGCTCGGAATGGTACCGACGAACCCCAGCGCGGTCGATTGCGGCGTGCCGCCCATCAGCTTCGCCCACCAGTCATATCCCGCTTGCGGAAATTTGCTGCCGAGGCGGCCAGCCATGGTGCTGCGCGCCCAGCTCTCGACGCCTTCGTGCTCGATCCGGCCGAGCCACGTATCGAGCGTGCCGGGTTTGTGATCGCGGCGCGGCGGCGGCGTGCCGATCAGCGTCAGCGTTTGCACGCGATCGGGAAAGCGCGCGGCGAAGCGCCGCGAGATGGTGCCGGCGATTTTCGCGCCGACGAGGTGAAAGCGTGCAATGCCGAGCTGCTGCATCAGGTTTGCGAAGTCGTCGACGACGTCGTCTAACTTCCAGGCGTAGTCGCGCGGCATTGGCGTCGATTTTCCGAAGCCGCGCATGTCCGGGCGCACAACGCGAAAACTGCGCGCAAGGTGCGGCACCCAGCCGAACCACATTGCGCCGCTCTCACTGCTGCCGTGCAGGAGCAAAATGGTTTCCGGTTTGCTCCACGGATCGGTGTAATCGTCGATCACGTAATGCATGTCAAGGTCGGCGGCGACGTGAGCAGTCGGCATTGCTGTGGTCCTCTTGAATATGTTTTTTGTCTGCCGCTACTTTACACCAGCCGACCTGACGACTTTCGCCCAGATCGCCACTTCGCGCGCGATCAGCTTGCCGAATTCGGCCGGCGTGCCCGGCGCCGGTTCGGCGCCTTCGCCGGCCAGCCGCTCGCGCATGTCGCGTTCACGCATGGCAGTGGTCAGCGCCGTGTTGAGTTTGGCGATGATTTCGGGCGGTGTGTGCGCAGGCACGGCGACGCCGAACCAGTTTGTGACGACGTAGCCGGGCACACCCGCTTCGACCACCGTCGGCAAATTGGGCAGCGTCAGCGCGCGTTTTTCGCCGGTGACGGCCAGCGCGCGCAAGCGGTTGGTTTTCACGTAAGGCACTGCGGCCGAGATGTTGGCGAACATGAGTTGAATCTGGCCCGCGATCAGATCGGTGACGGCGGGACCGGAGCCCTTGTAAGGCACGTGCACTATGTTGATGCCGGTCATGCTGCGGAAATATTCCACTGCCAGATGGCTGGAGTTACCGTTGCCGCCCGAGCCGAAATTGAGCTGGCCCGGCCGCGCCTTCGCAAGCGCGATGAGTTCTTTCAACGTGAACACCGGCAGCGACGGATGCACGACGGCGATGTAATGACCGGTGGTGGCCTGACCCACCGGCGCAAAATCGCGGATCACGTCAAACGACAGATCCCGCTCGTAGCTCGCCGCAATCGTGAACGACGGCGCGACCATCAGTACCGTATAGCCGTCGGGCGCCGAACGCGAGACGAGCTGTACGCCGAGCATGCCGCCGGCGCCCGCGCGGTTGTCGACGACGATAGGCGCACCGAGAATTTCGCTCATGCGCTGCGCGACGATGCGGCCGACGATATCCACGCCGCTGCCCGGCGACGACGAGACTACGAGGCGAACGGGGCGGGATGGATATTCCTGCGCGTGCGCAATAGCAGTCAGCGCAAATACGCCGATTGCCAACGCTAAACCTTGCAGGGCGGATAAGCGCAGCCTGATCTGCGGGATCGAAGTCATCCGGTTATGATAGTCCGACTTTGCAAATGCGGGGTGCGTGGCCCTTTGATGCGGCACGACGGGGACTATACTGCGCGAATAGCGACCGATCGAGGGGGCGATCTATATGACAATGCGATCAGCAGTTGCCGCAGTCCTGCTTGCAGTGGCGTGGGTTGCCGCTGCCGAGCCGTTCGTATATCCGGAAGCGCACTGGGAGAAGGTGGCCGATCCCGCGACGGCCGGCTGGTCGAAGGCCGGCCTCGAAACTTTTCGCAACGAACTCGCGCAGACCAAGACCGCCGGGCTCGTCGTCGTGCATGCGGGACGCGTGATCTTCGAGTACGGCGATGTGAGTTCGGCAAGGGTTGTTGCTTCCGTGCGCAAGAGCCTGCTGTCCGTGCTCTACGGAAACTACGTCGCGGCGGGGAAGATCAATCTCGACGCGACGCTGGCCGGGCTCGGCATCGACGACATCGGCGGGCTCTCGGACAAGGAAAAGCAGGCGACGGTGCGCGATTTACTCGAAGCGCGCTCGGGCGTGTATCACGCGGCGTCGAACAGCGGTGACGATTCCGCACACGCGCCGCCGCGCGACTCGCAGGCCCACGGCACTTATTTCCTCTACAACAACTGGGATTTCAACGCGCTCGGCACGATCTTCGAACAGCAGACCGGGCGCAACATTTACGATGCGTTCGAGACCGACCTTGCGCGCCCGCTCAGCATGGAGGACTTCGACCGTGCGGCGCAGAAGAAATCAGGCAACCGGAGTAAATCGATGCATCCCGCGTACCACATTCGCATCTCCCCGCGCGACCTCGCGCGCGTGGGTTACCTCATGCTGCGCGAAGGCAACTGGGCCGGCAAGCAGGTCGTGCCGCGCGGCTGGGTGAAAGAAAGCACGCACCTCGTCACGCCTGCTTCGCAAATGAATACGCCGGCTGCGCGCCGCGGCCCGCTCGGCTATGCCTATCTATGGTGGGTATGGGACAAGCCGTGGGCAACGGGACCGTTCGCCGGCGCCTACACCGCGCACGGACTCGGCGGCCAGCATTTAAGCGTGCTGCCGGCGCTGGACATCGTAGTCGCGCATGAGACTCCGGGAAGCGAACGCAATACGCACGCCGAGTTCTGGCGGCTGCTCGAAACGCTCGCTCGCGCGAAATGCAAAAATACGCCGTGCTGACGATGAAACGCGTTCTCCCTGTCTGCAGCGCATTGCTCTTCGCCGCCGCAACCGAACCCGCGCCGGCGCAGCCGTATCCGGTCAAGTCGGTGCGCCTGATTTTCCCGTTGAACGCCGGATCTTCCAGCAACGATATTCTCGGCCGCGCACTGGCGCAGCGGCTGTCGGAGTCGCTGGGCCAGTCCATCGTCGCCGATTACCGGCCCGGCGCGGCGGGAGCGCTCGGCGCGGCAATTGCGGCGAAGTCGGCGCCGGATGGTTATACGCTGCTGATCGGTTACACAAGCTCTGTGATGTTGAGTCCGATGCTGCTCAAGAACGCAGGGTTCAATCCGATCACCGATCTGGCGCCCATCGCGCGCTTCGCGGTAGTTCCTTATTTGGTGGTCGTGCATCCCTCGCTGCCGGCCACGAACCTTAAAGAGCTCGTAGTTCTCGCGAAAGCGCGCCCTGGGCAGATCAACTATTCGTCCGGGGGCACTGGCGGCCTGCCGCATCTTGCGGGCGAATTGTTCAAGATGACGGCCAACGTGGACATCGTACATGTGCCCTACAAAAGCTCGGCGGGCGCGCATATCGATCTGCTCGGCGGCCACGTGCAGATGGAATTCACCGGCATCAGCGGCGTGGCGCAGTCGATAAAGGCGGGCAAGCTGCGCGCGCTCGCGATTACCGCGGCAAGGCGATCGGAGCTGCTGCCTGATGTCGTAACAACGGCTGAAGCGGGATATCCGGCGCTTGAAGTGAGATCCAGCCTCGGCATCGTCGCGCCGGCGAACACGCCGGCGTCCATCGTGCGCCGCCTGAACGACGAGATCGTGAAAACCGTCAAAGGCGCGGACATGAGAAACTTCATCATCAGCCAGGGTGCGGAGCCCGCGCTGATGGATCCTGCGGAATTCGCGGCCCACATCAAGGCCGAGACCGGGAAATGGGCGCGAGTGATCAAGGCGGCCGGCATCAAGCCCGAGTAACGGAGAAGCGGTCTCAAAAATACTCCCTCGCCCATGTAAATGGGGCGAGGGGATTTTTAAGGCAGGTTCGGATTAACATGGAGAACAACGATGTCCAAATATGAAGTTGTCTTTCCACTGGGCAGGCGCGCGCGCCAGACGCGGGAGCGCGCGGCGCGCCCGCGCTCGCTCGACGGCGTGACGATAGGCGAGCTGTCCAACGACAAGTTCGACAGCGAGTTCGTGTTCGAAGCGGTCGAGAAAGCGATATTGAAGCGCATTCCGACGGCGAAGTTCGTGTCGTTCGCGAAATTCGGCAACGTCTACGGAGCCAGCGAAGCCCAGGTGATCCGCGACCTGCCCGGCAATCTCGAACGTCACGGGGTCGACGTCGTGATTTCCGGCATGGCCGGGTGAGGGAGCTGCACCGCCGCGAGTTCGCGCGCAAGCATCGCTGCTGAAAACGCCGGGGTCCCGAGCGTGACGATCGCCATCGACCAGGGCTTCACGAAATCCGCCAAGGCGATCGGCAGGCAGGCCGGCCTCGACCTGCGCGTCGCTACGTACCCGGGAGTCATCGCGACCCACGAGCGCGCGACTATCGTCAGGAACATCGAAGACGTTCTCGCCGATCAGATCGTGAAGCAGCTCACCGCGGAAGGCAGCCCGGACGAAACGCCGGACGCCGCAGGCGAGCCCGGCATCCGCGACATCGTGTTCGCCGGCACGTTCGAGGAGGTCAACGAGCACTTCCTGCGCAATCAATGGAGCGACGGATTGCCCATCGTTCCGCCGACCCTGGAGAAGATCGAAGAATTTCTGAAGTTCACCGACCGCCCGCCTGATGAAGTGCTGGGCATCATGCATCCCAGCCTCGCTGCCGCGACAGTGTGGAACGTGGCGGTCAACGGCGTGATGGCGGGATGCCGACCCGAGTACATGCCGGTGCTGCTCGCGATCGCGGACGTCATCGCGGACCCGGAGTACGGCTTGCGGCACGGCGGCAGCACGCCGGGCTGGGAAGCATTGATCGTCGTCAACGGACCGATCCGCGAGCAGCTCGGCTTGAGCGACGGCCAGGGCGCGCAGCGGCCGGGCAATCAGGCGAATACCAGCATCGGTCGCTTCTATCGGCTGTTCGCGCGCAACGTGCCGCGCTTCCTGCCGGGATCGACCGATATGGCGACGTTCGGCCAGATGTTCAGGGCCGCGCTCGCGGAAAACGAGCGGGCCTGCGAAGAGATGGGCTGGAAGCC
Organism: uncultured Streptomyces sp.; assembly: GCA_964510405.1. Classification (GTDB taxonomy): domain Bacteria; phylum Pseudomonadota; class Gammaproteobacteria; order Burkholderiales; family SG8-41; genus PALSA-1004. The sequence goes on from CAZEAX010000047.1 coordinate 10,321, forward strand.
GTTGCATGTGACGCGCGGTTTCAAACCCGAAGATAGCGTAGTGACGATCACGTCCGTGAGAACCACGAGTGATCCGTTCACCACCGGAGGCGAGAATGCCGGGCGCCACCTCGACTACATCGTCGACTGGGTCAAGCGGATGATAGAGCCGTATCAAAGCTCGCGCGGCTACGTCGAGACGCACGTGCTGCAGCTCACGCCCGTCATCGCGTCGCTACTCGCGAAGGCGGGGTATTCGAAAGAGGACGTGGCGGGCTACCTGATGAAGAACGCCGTGGTGCCGGCGCGTTATTACGAATGGAGCATGATGCAGGCCGACCATCATCCGCCCGGTACCACGCTCGCCGGCCTCGTCGAAAAAGGCGAACTGCCGAAGGAATGGCGCCTGTCCGACGACCCCGAGCGCATGGTGCCGCTGATGCTGCCGCAGTCGCAATGGCTGATCGTCGTCGCCGGCGACCCGCTGAGGAACCGTTCGTGCATCTACCGGCAGAACTTCAGCCAGGGCTACGCGACGAGCAAGAAGGTGCGGCTGCCGGCCCCGCGATGATTTTTCCGGGCGCCGCGCTGAACGTTCGCAAGCTGAAAATACTATCCCTGCGGAGGAAAACGCCATGCGATGGAACCACTGGATACCTGTTGCGCTCACTGGGCTGGCGCTCGGTGGTTGCGCGACGGGCTTCACGCCGCCCACGCCGGAGGCAAGAAATTCCCTCGCCCCGACCGGCACACTCCGGGCCGGCATTCTTCTCACCACCGCTCTGCAGGTGACGAAGGGCGCTGCGTCCGGTGAATTGAAGGGCGTTTCCGTCGATCTTGGCAAAGAACTAGCGCGCCGCGCGGGCGTTCCCTTTACTCCGGTCGGTTACACGTCGATTACCGCGCTGATTGAGGGTGCAAATTCAGGCCAGTGGGACGTCGCTTTTTTTGTGCTCGATTCGAGCCGTCAAAAGGACGTGGATTTTGCCGCGCCTTATTTTGAGGTGGAAGTCGGCTACCTGGTCGCTCCCGGATCTGCGATCAAGACCTTGGGCGACGTGGACCAACCCGGCGTCCGGGTCACGGTCGCGAAACAAGGCGGCCCGGATCTTTATCTTTCGCACAATCTGAAGCGCGCGGAACTGCTCCGGGGCGATGGTGTGCCAGCCGCGGTGGAGATGTTGAGGTCCGGCAAAGCGGATGCGCTCGCGGCCAACAAAGCGATTTTGTTTGAAGAGTCGGAACGGATTCCGGGCTCGCGAGTGCTCGATGGACGGTTTGCCGTCGTCCAGTACGGGATGGTGACACCGAAAGGGCGGGGCGCGGGAAGCGCCTACGTCCGGAAATTCATCGAAGAGGCAAAATCCGCAGGGCTGATAAAGTCGTACATCGAAAGTGCCGGGCTGCGGGGCGTCGTGGCGGCCCCGCCGCAGTGACGACCCGCACTCGATACGGATCCGGCAAAGCCGGGCGTGCCGCTCAGCTTTGCGTTCCGTGAATGTTCGACCGGCAGAGCAGTCTTACCGGTGCCCTTCGTGCCAGACGTCTTTCCCGTGATCGTGCCCGTGATGGTCCGACTCGACGTGCCGGCGCTCCCACGGGCGCCCGCCGCCCCGGTGGTAGCCGACGCGACCGCCCCATTCGCCGTACCAGCACCCTTCGCAGTAATTGGGCGAGTAGTAGTACGGGTCGCGCGCGTCAACCACTATGCCCGGGACCGCGATCTGGATGCTCACTGCAGCATCTGCAGGGATGCTGATTGCACCCAGTGACAACGTGGCGGCAGCTACGAAAAGGAGATTGCGCAATGTGCGTTGTGCATTGGTCATGTTCATTCCCTTCGGTTAATTTTGAATTCATCGTCAATCGCGATCGACAATGTCCATCGGCGGGAAGACGTATTGCACCGAAATTGTTATCGTTCTCCGCGCACCGATCTGTACGCTAACACACAGAAACCCCCGGCAACGCAGCCAGTCCCGGGCAGTCCCGGGTCGGACCACGCTAACGCGGCGCAATTGCAGTGTTTTCTTTCCGGTGCGTCAGGTTTTCGGGGCTTGGAGTGCTGTATTCGGCGCCAAAAATACTCGCGTAAGCAATTCGCCGCTTCCTTTAGCGGATTAGTTTCGTCCCTCAAAACGCGAGCGCAAGCCTTGCCGCCAAGCCTTTTTGAGGCTCTTCAATTCTGGAATCAAAACGTTGCGCCGGTCCGACCCCTTTCGCGGCAACAGCAGAGGGTCTGTCTGTCCCCCATTGTTCCGGCGGAAAATTTACGCTGGTCCTGCATAGTCGCTTGGCATATCCGGACAGAGCGCCTAAAGTCGCGCTTGAATTTTAATATTCATGTGAGGTTGCCATGGACCGGTTTGACGTGAAACGACTGATAGCGGTGGCAGTGACGGTGGGTGCCGCATGCGCGCAATCGTTTTTTTCCTCCGCCATTGCGGCCGACAAACCCGGTTGTGCGGACCCGTCGTGGGCGCCCGAGCGGCTGCCAGGCTTTGCAATCCAGTCGTGCGAAGAGAAGGCCTGGGTTCCGGTGCCGGCCGATCTCACGGGCGGCGGCCGCAAAATGCTCGAAGGGCGCCGCAGCACGGTGGAATACTCACTGACCGACAAATCGCAGGACCCCGCCAACGAGACGGCGCGGCGTCATTACGCCGAGCAGGGGAAAAAGGCCGGCGCGAAACTCATGTCCGATCCCAACGGCGGCTGGTCCGTGACGTTGACGCAAACCACGCCGCAGGGCGAGTTCTGGTACATGTACCGGCACGGCAGCGGCAACGACAAGTCCACCACCACCTACACGATCACCACCGTGCAGGTCGCGCCCCTGGCGCTGGAAGTGCAGGTGCAGGCGCCACCGGCGACGCTCGAAACCGGCGGCACGGTCTGCAAGGATCCGCCGTGGCTGGTCAAGCAGTTTTCGTATTTCAAGATCGAGCGCTGCAGCAACCGCGATTTCGATTCCGTCAAACTCAATCTGCCCGGAGGGGAAAAGGTGATCGCGGGGCACGTCATTCAGACCGACTACACGCTGACCGACCGGAGCAAGGATCCGTCCGCCCTCGCGGTATGGAAAAACTACGCCGAAACGCTGCAGCAGCTCGGCGCGAAACTGGTGTCCGATCCCGGGGCCGCGTACAAAGCGGTGCTGACGTCCAGCACGCCGCAGGGCGAATACTGGTACGTCTACACCCACACCGGCGGCAATGAATTCTCGACGCCCACGTACTCGCTGATGACGGTGCAGGTCGGCGGCCCGCCACCCAAGGCCTGCATCCTCCAGGTCTACGGGGTGAATTTCGATTTCAACAAGTCGGTTCTGCGTCCCGACTCGGAGCCGGTGCTGAACCAGTTGCTGGCGATGTTCAAGAGCGATCCTTCGTATGCCACCGAAATCGGCGGGCACACGGACAATATCGGCAAACCCGACTACAACCGCGTCTTGTCCGGCGAGCGCGCGGTCGCGGTGAAGGGCTGGCTCGCGTCGCATGGTATCGCCGCCGCGCGGCTGAACACCGCGGGTTACGGCGACACGCGACCGCTCGTGCCGAATACCAGCGACGAAAACCGCGCGCGCAATCGCCGCGTCGAACTCAAGCGCAATGAATGCAAGTGACCAGATCTGCCCCAATGTTCTGTCTGCTATTTCGCGTGATGTTTTCAGGTGCGCCCGACGGCGGCCACGCTGGCGCAAGTTACCCGGGTGGCAGCCGGCTCTTGTATATCCGCAGTGCGCGCAGCAGGTCAGCCATCAGCGTTTCCTGGTAGCGATAATTCATTTCCGCGCCCATGGGCACCAGTACCGACAGCGCTTGCTGGCGGCTTTTCTCCAGGAGCGCGGACAAGTGCAGCATCAGCTCGTCGAGCTGCGCACGAGCGGCGGGCGGGAGGTGACGCACGTCGGGCGTCTCGGCGATCGAGTCCAGGCTGGTGCCGGGTTCCAAGAGCGCCGCAATCTCGCGCTCTATCTTCACCCGATCGGCATCGATGCGCCACAGGCGGAAGCGATGCCACAGCGCCATGCCGCTGAACAACACCGAGAAAGCCACCCCGAGCTGGATCCAGGTGGGCATCGGCATGATGTCCACCGCCCACGGTGCATACTTGCCAAGCACGTCGGGTCCTTCCGCGCTGTAGAAATTGGCGGCCACCGGCGACAGCGGCAAACCGGTCAGGTTGGGCTGCCCCTTGTTGTGGCGCACGAACGTCGGAAATACCTCCGCCACCGCCATCAGAAACTGCTGCGTGACGCCGTCCGGTGCGCAGCCATTGCCGACGATGAGCGCGTCGATCTGCAGTACCTTCTTGTCTTCGCGGGGCAGCTTGCGCACGTAGTCCATTTGCCCCGCCTGGATCACACCCACGCGCGTATAAGGCAGATGGCGCGCGAGCGATGCCACATCGGGCATCTGCATGATGTCCAGGTTGCGATGAGTCACCGCATCGGCCAGCAGCCTGCCCTCGTCGTCGAGGACCATCGCGGCAAGGTCGAGTTCGCCGCGCTCGGCCATGCCGAGTTGCTGATCGATCGGCAGCGTCAGGGCGGTGACGGCGACTCCCTCGAAGAGCGCCAGCACGTTGCGCATTATGTCGGCGGTGCCGCTGCCGACCGGACCGATTCCGATGCGCAGCCCTTTCAAGTCCGCCGGCGCGCGTATGCGCGCGACATTGCGCCCCACAATGACCAGCGACTCCGGTCGCGGAAGCCGGCCGATCACCTCGAGCTTGTGCCCCTCCGGGTAGGCAATGCCGTCCTGAACCAGACCGAAATGCACTGTGCAGTCTTTCGCGCCGGCGATCAGCCGCTGGACGTTTTCCACCGATCCGGCCGAAGTCAGGTTTTGTACCCGACCTTTGCGGCGCGCGACTTCGCCCGCAATCTTCTCGACGGCGGCGTAGTAGTTGCCGGTGGCGCCGGCGGACAGCATGGCCACCCGCACGTGGCGCAGGCTCGGCCGCGGGTCCAGCCACGCCACGAGAGCCGTGAGCACGGCAAGCGCTCCGAACAGGATCGCGGTCTTCGCGCCGGGCGACAGCGGAGCGCGTCGCCCCGGCCGGCCGGGGGCACGCTGCATTCGATCAGTGGGAGTGAGGCGGCTCATCAGCCCCGGCTTGTTCGACATTGAGCAGTGGATTCAGAAGCGAGTGGAGAGCATGGAGTGCTGGCTCTGACCACGCCAAGGTTATACGTTTGCAGGATTTTCTGTCCAGAGCGTCATGTATGCCGGTCTCAGGGCGCTGCTTGCGGTGCGAAAATGCCCGTATAAGCAACTCGCGGTTTATTTAGCACATCAATATCGCCCAGAATAATGCGAGTTTAGACTTTGTTTGAAGTTCTTGCCTGCTCGAATCGATGCGTTGCGCTGGTCCGATCCGTTCAGCGGGGTTGCGGTGCATTCGCGATGCGCGCGGGCGTTACCTGCCGATTTTCCGTAGAATTCGGCGTCCCCACCGAAACTACAATCGCAAAACAATGAATGATCTGACTGTCGCACCCGGCACGAGCCGCTTCGTCGACGCGAACGGCGTCAAGCTCCATTACCTGGACTACGGCACTGCAGGATGCCCGCCGATGGTGTGCGTCCACGGCGGGGCGGCACACGCGCATTGGTTCGACTTTGTCGCGCCGGGCTTCGCGCCTGACCATCATGTGTTCGCGCCGGATTTGCGCGGGCACGGCGACAGCGCGTGGGCCGACCCGCAAACCTACTCGTTCGAAAGCCACGCCGCGGACATCAACGCCTTCATGGAAAAGCTCGATCTCGATGACGTCGTGCTGATCGGCCATTCGATGGGCGGCATGATATCGCTCCTGTATGCCGCGACGCATCCGGGCCGCGTCAGCCGGCTCATCGTCGTCGACAGCACCATGCTGATGCCGATGGACCGCGTTGCGAAGATGCGGGAGTTCAGCGCACGGCAGGGGAGAAGTTACGCGACACAGGACGAACTCGTCGCGCGCTTCCGTCTCGAGCCGGCGAAATCGGAACTGGCCTCACCTGAAGTCGTGCGTCGCATGGCCACCCACAGCGGAAGGCAAAACGGCGAAGGGCAGTGGCAGCTCAAGGCCGACCGCAAGGTGTATACGAACTTCCGGCAGGTCCCGGGCGTGCCGCTTTGGGAGAAGATCAAAGTGCCGGCGCTCGTCATCAAAGGAGAGCACAGCACGCGGTTCAATCCCGAAGTGCTGGCCGAGATCCGGGCGCGGGCGCCGCAGGTGCAGAGTGCGCAGGTGCCGGCGTCGGATCATCACATCACGCTTGAAAATCCGCAGGGGTTCGTCGACGTCGTGCGGAAGTTTTTGCGCAGTTAGAGTGCCTGACACTGTTGTCCGACGAAAAAGTTACACTCGCTCTACATCTCTATAAAGGAATGCCCCGATGTTTGTTATCGATTCGCAAGTCCACGCCTATGCCGCCAACACGCCGCAGCGCCCCTGGCATAGACCACCTCATGATTGGCCCGACCACGTCACCGGCGACGAGATGGTAGCGGCGATGGACAAGGTCGGCGTGGACGGCGCAATTAATGTCTCGGCCAATTCACTGTATCAATACGACGCAAGCTATGCGATCGACGTGCAGCGCGCACATCCGGGACGCTTCGCCATCGTCAGGCCGATGAATCCGAAGGATCCGGCCGCGGACGACATCATCTCGGAATGGAAAAAGACGCCGGGGGCGGTTGGCGTCCGCGTCTTGTTCGCGCTGCAGAGCGCGGCCGAACTCGACATGGCGGGAATCGATCGCATTCTGCGCGCAGCCGCGCGTCACGATCTGCCGGTCAATCTGCAGTGCGGCAACAACCTCGACACGGGCGCCGCATTGATCGATGCGCATCCGCAGACGCGCTTTGTCATCGACCATCTGGGGTTCTACCAGCCGCGCACGAAACCTGCGCCGGCCAACGTTTGGGCCGATCTGCCGAAGGTGCTCGACCTCGCCCGCCGTCCGAATGCGGCGATCAAGGTGAGCGGCGTCTGCACGATGTCGCGGGAAGCCTTTCCCTACGCCGACATTTGGGATCCGCTCGCCCGCGTGTTCGATGCATGGGGATTCGAGCGTTGCCTGTGGGGCACCGACTGGACCCGCACGTTCTCCCTAGTCAACTACGAGCAGGGCGTCGCGCCGTTTCGCCTGACCGATCGCCTGAACGACAGCGAGCGGGCCATGCTGATGGGCGGCGCCTGCGCGAAAGTCTATGGCTGGTCGCCGACTAAAAAATAATTTTTAGCCGCAGATAAACGCAGATAAACGCCGATAGGGCAAAAGCAAAAAATTGACAATTGATAATCGGCAATTGACAACGAAGTGCGCAAAAGGGGTGGAGGCTTCTTAATTGTCAATTCTCAATTGTCCATTGTCCATTTGATATTCATCGGCGTTATCTGTGGCAAATTTCCGATTTCATTTTTGAGATGACTCCTAATGACTAGCGATGATCTGCCATTCGAAGGCGTAAAGGTTCTGGATT
>CAZEAX010000048.1:0-17711 GCA_964510405.1 uncultured Streptomyces sp.
CACGTGCACGATGTCGACGCCGGCCATCGACTTCAATAGTTCGGACGCGAGGTGCGTCGTCGAGCCCACACCCGGCGACGAGTAGTTGAGCCTGCCCGGGTTGGCCCTCGCATAAGCGATCAGTTCCCTGACCGACTGCGCCGGCACGGCCGGATGCACGGCGAGAATATTGACCTCGCGCACGATCAGCGAAACCGGCGAAAAATCCCTGACCGGATCGTAGGCGGTCTTGCGCAGGAGCGGCCCTATCCAGAACGCACCGCCCTGCACGGTGAGCGTGTATCCATCGGGCGGCGCCTTGACGGCGGCCTCGCCCGCGAGGACACCAGTGCCTTTGTTGTCGATGACAATCTGCTGGCCGAGCGCGGGCGCGATACCCTGTGCGATGATGCGCGCGATGAAATCGCTGCCGCCGCCCGCCGCGGCGGTGATGATCTTGATGATGCGGTTCGGATAGTCCTGGGCGCACGCCGCGCTCGCGCCCACAACCATAGTGCCAAGTGCGGCCGTTGCAACCGAGCAACGCAAAAACAATTTCTGCATTCCTCCCCCTGAATTGCGCGGCGCGCAGAGAGGCGGCCCTTTCCTTCATCCACACGTGGCCTCGGGCCATCCGTCCTCGCCCTTCGCCCGTCTCCCTCGCTCCAACTCTGCTTTTTAACTAATCGCCTTTATTCGCCTTCTTTTTCGCTTCGTTCACGATCTTCATCTTTTCTTCGTCGCTCATCGCGGCCGCAGGCGCGGCGGGCGCAGCAGCGGGAGCAGGCGCGGCTTGGGGTGCCGGCGCAGGTACTGGCGCAGGCGGCGCGGATTCTTTGCCGCATGCGCTCAAAAATACTGTCATAACGGCCGCAGATAGGAGCAAGGATTTCATGTGTTTTCCCGGAAAGTGAGGCGATTGAAAAAGCAAGCATGGCAACGCGCGCCGCATTCGATATCCATGCGGCGCCGCAATCTTATCACTGCCCGGTTTCAACCGCCCGAAGCGCGGCGATAATCGCTCTGCTTCACGGCGAAATATAGGCGTAGCCTTTCGCCTGGTACGCCATCAGTGAAATGAAGCCGTTGCCGACGACCCGGATCTGCGGCAGAACTTTTTCCGGATTCGTCCCCTGCTGGCGCACAGCCAGCGAGCATTGCTCGAATCCGTCGACGCCGCGCGCGGTGCTCAACTCCTTGATCTTCGCCGCCACCTTGGCCGCAAGCTCGCGGTCTTCCGGCTTGATCTTGTCCTGATCAGTCTGCACCAGACGCGTCGCCGGCCCGCGGAACGCGAGGATGAAATGCGGAGCGACGCCCTGCTGAATCAGCGATTGCCGCGTCTCGTCGATAATGTCGAGGCGCGCGAGCAGCGCCTTGCCTTCACCGTCCTTGATGTCGAACGCGACTTTCGCCTCCGACAATCCGGTCAACGCGACGTGGTCGTCGGCGGCCCGCGCCGTAACTCCGTATATCAGCATCGTCGCTGCGGCGAGCGACGCGAGCAATGACAGTAGCCGCGCGTGAACGTTGTGCATGGTTGCCTCCCTTGGTTGAATATCCGCTTCGAAAATTCTCACTTTTTGCCGCACGCGACCTTCCACAGCAATTCGCCGGGGCGCGCACGGTTCGCCGGCAGCCATTCGCTGTCTGCGCGCAACTCGCTGTGGACCAGCTGGCCGGCGCCCATTTGCCCCGCGTGAAAAGAAAAGTAGCGCGTGCGCCCCTGCGCGGCCTTGCAGTCGAATTCCTGCAGCAATTTGACCGACAGGTACGGCTTGCCGGCGCCGTCTTTCTCGGGCGTCTTGTAGTCGAGCAGGCCCCACATCTTCACTACATCACCCGCCGTTTGCAGCGTCGCGGGATCGGCGTAAATCACCATGCCGTCGTCCGTCACGCCCGCGCGCTCCCACGCGGCGGCCGCGCCACCGGCGAGCGCAGCGAGCATCAATCCGCAGCACCAGCGTGTCGTTATCGGTAATCGGCGCATATTGATTCTCCCGCCGGCGCGTTTACTTTACCTTCTCGAGCTTCTGCAGCGAACGCAGGCCCTTCGGGATCGGCACGTCGGGATGCGTCGACGGCCAATCGGTGTAGCTGACCTCGCCCACGTAGATGTCGCCGCGCGAGTCGAGCGCGATACCGTGGGGCGCGATGAATTTGCCGGGTTCGGTACCGGGACCGTCCTTGCCGCCCAGCCGCGCGATCAGCGCGCCGTGCTTATCGACGATGGAGACGCGCGGCCCGATGTTCGGATGAACGCGGTTCACCTTCATGCCCGAGCCCAGTTCGCCGATGATGAACTCGAGGCGCGGCCCGCGATGGCAGAACAGACCGCACGGCCGGTGCATGTTGTTCCACTGCGTTTCGTATTTACCGTTGCCGTCGAACACCTGCACGCGATGGTTCTCGCGATCGGCGACGTAGACCCAGCCTTCGGCATCGGTCACGATGTTGTGCACGATGTTGAACTGGCCGGGATCGGTGCCCGGCTCGCCCCACGACATCAGGAGTTTTCCGTCCGGCGAATACTTGTGCACTTTCGAGTTGCCGTACCCGTCGGACACGTAAATCTCGCCCTTCGGCGACAACGCGGTATGCGTGCAACGGTGAAACGGCTCACCACTCATGTACGGCGCCGGCTTGCCGGGCGTGCCGAGTTCGAGCAGCACCTTGCCGTCGGTGCGACACTTGCGCACCACGTGGCCGCCGTCGTCGGTCAAATACAGCGTGTCGTCGACGTCGATGTGCAGGCCGTGCGCGCGCGGATACTGGCCCTCGCCCCACGAGCGCAGGAAATTGCCGTCGCGGTCAAACACCATCATCGGATGCTCGCCGCGATTGAAAACGTAGACCTGGTCTTTGCTGTCGACCGCGACCGCGCCGACGTCCTTGAATTCCCAGCCGTCGGGCAGCTTCGCCCAGTTCTCGATGACCCTGTAGCGATGCTCGCCGCTACCCAGTATGACCGACATCGCCGCTCTCCCCTCTTCAGCTGGTTTGATTCATTGTAACCAACAATCGACGGCCGGGCGCTATTCGCCCCGAATGTTGTGGACGCGCATGACGTCGGACCAGCGCGCAATCTCGGCGCCCAGGTATTTGCCGTATTCCTCCGGGCTCGTGCCCAGCGGCTCGATGCCGAGCTCGATGAAGACCTTGCGCGTCTCGGGCAGCCGGATGATGCGCACGAGCTCGCGGTTGAGCGCGCGCACCACCGCTTCGGGCGTGCGCGCAGGCGCGAGGATGCCGAACCACGATTGAAACGTGTAGTTGGGCAGCCCGGCCTCCGCCAGGGTGGGCACCTCCGGCAGCGTCGGAAAGCGCTGCGGCCCGCCGATCGCCAGCGCGCGCACGCGCCCGCTCCTGATATGCGGCAGCGTCGGCGGAATCGCGTCGAACGTGACCTGCACGTGGCCCGCGATCACATCGGTCAGGCCGGGCGCCGTGCCTTTGTACGGGACGTGGTTCAACCGGATGCCCGTCATGTCCATGAAAATTTCCATCGCGAGATGCGTCGATGAACCGGTGCCGGCCGATGCGTAGTTGATCTTGCCTGGCTGTGCTTTCGCGAGCGCGATGAATTCGGCGAGCGTAGTTGCCGGCACCGCCGGGTTGACGACCATGATCTGCGGCACGCGCGCAACCTGCGTTATAGGTGCGAAATCGCGGACCGGGTCGAACGGCAGCTTCGCGCGCATGCCCGCATTTATCGCGAAGCTGACAGACGTCAGCATGATCGTGTGGCCGTCGGGAATCGCCTTGGCGACGATTTCGCCACCGATCGCGGTCGCCGCACCCGGCCGGTTATCGACCACCACCGCCTGGCCCCACGCCTCGGTCAGTTTTTGCGCGAGCATGCGCGCGACGATGTCGTTGCCGCCGCCCGCCGCCACCGGCACGACGATGCGGATCGGATGGTCGGGATAAGCGGCCACCGTGCTGAAAGCGGCAAGCATCAACAGCGCACCGCATATAAGCGAATGTGTCACTCGTCGCATCGGGAACATGTCCTCGGCAGAAAAATTAGGGGCGCCGGTGTTATGATTTCGCGCTCGCACCGCTATTCTACTGCGCGATCGACGGAGTCGTAATGAACGGGAAGTCTCGATGAACGATATGGTGAAAAATGCCGCCGGCCCGACCGCGGCGCTGGCCGGGCGCATCTGCGCGATCGCGTTCGACTCGCTGGATCAACCGGTGATAACCGTGACCAGACGCCTGATCGCCGACGGGATCGCCGTCGCGCTCGCGGGCACGCGCGAAGCGGCGCCTGCGATCGCCGTCGAGCACGTGCGCGCCATGGGCTGCCGCGAACAGGCGTCGGTCTGGGGTTTCAATTTCAAGACGACCGCGCAACACGCCGCGTATCTGAACGCGATCTCGATGCACGTGCTCGATTTCGAGCCGATGTCCAATCCGCCGACCCATGCGGTGTCGCCGACGGTGCCCGCCGCTTTTGCGCTCGGCGAAATGCTCAAGGCCGACGGCCGCGACATCGTCGCCGCGTGCGCCAAAGGCTTCGAAATGCAGGGCCGCATCCTGCACGCGGCGAAACTCGAGCGCGGCAAGTTGAAGTTTCATACGCCGGGTGTCGTCGGCGTGATGGGAGCCACGGTTGCGGCGTCGCATCTTTTGAAACTCGACGCACCGCAACTCGTCAACGCGCTCGGCATCGCCGCTTCGCGCTGCAGCGGGGTGTCGGCGAACACGGGCTCGATGGTCAAGTGCACGCACTGCGGCAACGCCGCCGCCTCCGGCGTCGACGCTGCCCTGCTCGCGCAGCGCGGTTTCACGGCCAATCCCGCGATCTTCGAAGCGCGGGCCGGCTACGTCGCGACGTTCTTTGACGCGGGATTCGACTACGACGCGCTGCTCGCGTTCGGCGCGCCGTTCCGCTGCGTCGATCCGGGCATGGCGATCAAGTTCTACCCGTCGAAATATCCGACGCACTACGCGATCGGCGCGGCGCTCGAACTGCGCAATGCGATCAAAGATCCTTCACGCATAGCGGCGCTCACCATCGTCACGCCGGAAATCGACGACGCCGACCGGCCGCAACCGCGCTCGGGCCTCGAAGGAAAATTCAGCTTTCAGTACACCGCCGCGATCGCGTTGCTCGACGGCGCGGTCGGCATCGGTTCGTTTACCGACGAGCGGCGCTTCAAGCCCGACGCGGTCGCATTGCTCGGCAGGATCACGCTCGGGCGCGACGCCGCGATTCCGCGCGATACGCGCACCATGCGCGTCGAGATCGAAGCGGAAATGAGCGACGGCACGCGCCACCGCGCGGTATGCACGAAGCCGCCCGGCTCGTGGGGCGCGCCAATCGATCCAGCCATGCATCGCCAGAAACTGAGCGACTGCCTTGGCGTACGGCTCGCGCCACCTGCCATCGAATCGGTGCTCGCAGGACTTGACCGCCTCGACACTGCGAGTGCGAGCGAAGTTGCCGTGCTGATCGAGCTGCTCGGCTGATTTCCCGCGGGCGCGTCCGGCGACCGCCGGCCGCCGTGCCCCGGTATGGGCGGTAAATCTCCGCCTGTTCGAGCCTTAAGAAACGCGCGTCGTCGCCGATAATTTTCATAACCGGCGCGCGTTCCGCAGTCGCGGGACCAATCCCGGCCAGCCGCAACAGGAGGCTCGCATGGGACTTATCTCCAGCTACCAGCCCGGACTGCCGTTCGAGTTCGACGCGATCAACGACGCCACGCTGCGCGCCGCACACGCCCGCAGCAAGCTCGGCATGCCGTTCGAGTCCGCACTGCGCGACCGCGCATTATCGATCTGCCTGCGGCGGGTCGCCGAATCACTCTTGAAGCAAAGACGCCGCCGCCATGGATAACGTCGCCGAAATCTGGAATGCCCGCAACCTGAAGCGCGGGCTGCGCCGGCATTGGGTGCGCCTGGGCGACGAAATGATGATTTCCGGCGAGCAGCACGATGCGTGCGGCGCGCTGTCCATCTGCCGGCCGCACGCCAACGGGCGGCTCTTCGCGACGCTGACGCTGGCTGACAGGCGGCTGACCGAGGAAGTCACGCGCAGCGGCGAGCTGGTCGTCCAGATCCGCGACATCGAACTTGTCGTGTCAGTGCGCGCGATCGAAGGCACGCGCGTGCTGGTCGAATTCGGCATGCCGCACGGCAATCGCGCCAAAGTCGCGCTCTGGGGTTAAACGCCGCCGGCTAGGTTACGGCGGCGAGAGCGCGCCGCAAGTGTCCCCGGTTGACGGCGGGCAGCGGCAATGCGCGCTCCGCGCCCAGGAATTGTGTGCACTGTTCGGCGGGCAACGGGCGCGAAAAGTAATAGCCCTGCATTTCATCGCATGCGTGCAGCGCGAGAAACGCCAGTTGCGCTTCGTCCTCGACCCCCTCGGCGACCACCTTGAGTCCCAGCGCGTGCGCCATCGTGATCACCGCTTTCGCAATCGAGGCGTCCCCGCGGTTGCCCGGCAGTTCGGTGATGAACGAGCGGTCGATTTTCAGCGAATCGATCGGAAACCGCTTCAGATAGGACAAACTCGAATAGCCCGTGCCGAAATCGTCGATGGCGATGCGCACGCCGATCGCCTTCAGGTCGCGCAGCATGGTGGTCGCGGCCTCGGCGTCGTGCATGGCCGCGCTTTCGGTTATTTCGAGCTCCAGCAGTTGCGACTCGACGTTGTATTCCTCCAGCGCGCCCTGCACCATCGCGCAAATGTTCTGCTGGTGAAACTGCTTGGCTGAAAGATTGACCGCGATCGGCACCAGCGCGAGCCCCGCCTTGCGCCAATTGCAAATCTGCGCGCAGGCCGCGCGCAACACCCATTCGCCCGCGGGCACGATCAGGCCCGACTCTTCGAGCAGCGGAATGAATTCTGCCGGCGACACCAGGCGCCCGTCGGGCCGCTGCCAGCGCAGCAGCGCTTCCACGCCCGTGATCCGGCCCGTCTTGAGGTCCGCCTTCGGCTGGAAATGCAGCACGAACTCGTCGCGCTGGATCGCGTAGCGCAGATCGTTTTCGAGCTGCAGGCTTTCCGCGGCGCGTACGTTCATGGTGGCGGTATAGAACTGGAAATTGTTTTTGCCCTGGCCCTTGATCCGGTACATCGCGGCGTCCGCATTCTTGATCAGCGCCGCCGCCGTGTCGGCATCGCCGGGATAAGTCGCAATCCCGACGCTCGCCGTCACGAAAACCTCCTTGCCGCCGATTGCGAACGGCGCGGCCAGCGCCGCGATTATCTTCTGCGCGACGAGACCGGCGTCCTCTACGCGGGCGAGTTCCGTCAGGATCACCGCGAATTCGTCGCCCCCGAGGCGCCCCACGGTGTCGTCGCTGCGCACGCACTGCGTGAGCCGCGCCGCCACCTCCCGCAGCAGTTGATCCCCCGCATCGTGACCCAGCGTGTCGTTGACCGCCTTGAAACGGTCGAGATCGACGAACATCACGCCGGCGATCCAGTTGCGGCGGCGCGCCTGGTCGAGCGCATGGCCGAGCCGGTCGTAAAAGAGCCCCCGGTTCGGCAGCCCCGTAAGGCCGTCGTGATGCGCGAGATGGGTAAGCTGCTCCTCCGCGCGCTTGCGTTCCGAAATGTCCGCGACCACCGTGATGAAATGGCGCGGTCCGCCGTTAGGGTCGCGCGCGAGCGAAGTCGATTGATGGATCCAGATGAGAGAGCCGTCTTTGCGCACCAGCTGCCGCTCGTTGCTGACGTTTTGCACCTCGCCGCGAATCAGCTTGCGGCGGTTCTCAAGTACGTTCTCCACTTGCTGGGGAACCAGCACGTCCGTGTTCGACATGCCGAGCAATTCCTCGCGCGCGTATCCCAGCATGTCGCAGTACTTGTCGTTGACGTGCAGATAGCGCTGCTCGGGTGACGTGATGATAATGCCGACGCCCGCCTGGCTGAAGGTTGCGCGCAGGGTTTCTTCGCTCGTGCGCAACGCGCTTTCCGCCGCCTTGCGCTCGGTGATGTCCTCGACCACGCGCACGAAGTGCAGCGGCGTGCCGGCCGCGTCGCGCACCAGCGACACCGTCTGGTTCACCCAGATCAGCGAGCCGTCTTTGCGCAGGCAGCGCCGTTCCGCCGAATACGTGGACATTTCGCCGGCGAGTATCTGCGCCCTGCGGTGGGCATTTATTTCGCGGTCGTCCGGGTGGGTGACGTCTCGCGCCTTCATTCCGAGCAGCTCTTCGCGCGCGTATCCGAGCATGGCGCAGAGTTTCTGGTTGACCTGCAAAAAGCGCGCGTCAAGCCCGTCATGCGAGATGCCGACCGCCGCGTTGTCGAAAATCGAGCGCATCAGTTCTTCGTTGACCTTGAGCGCGGCCTCCGCGCGCTTGTGATCGGCACGCGCGCGCAAACTGACGATGCCGTAAGCGAGGTCCGCCGCGAGGACCTCGAGCAGGGTTATTTCCTCCGCATCGAACGCGTCGACTTCGGCGGCGTGGATTTTAAGTATGCCGAAAGTCGAACCGCCGTCGCACAGCGGCAGCGTGATGGTCGAGACAAAACCGTGCTCGCGGGCCATTTCCTGCCAGAGGTGAAACTCGTGCCCCGCGAAAACGTTTTTGACCAGCGTCGGCTTGCCGGAGCGGATGGTCTTGCCCGAGGCGCCCTGCCCGTGCGCGCCGTCGCCCCACGAAATCCGCGCGCGCTTCAGCGCCGCGCGGTCGATGCCGGCCTGAGCCGCCGGGCGCACCGATTTGAATTCGTCGTGCTCGGCGAAACCCACCCACGCATGGCGATAGCCGCCGGACTTGACGACCGCCTGGCACATGTCGTGCAGCAACTGGCTTTCGTCGCCGGCGTGCACCAGCACGCGATTACACTCGGCCATCACCGCGCGCGCCCGCGCGACCTTGCGCAGGTGCTCTTCGGCCTCCTTGCGCGGCGAAATGTCCTCGACCACGCGGATGAAGTACAGCGGCTTGCCCGTTGCGTCGCGCGCCAGCGAAACCGTGCGGAAGGCCCAGAACGTGCTGCCGTCCTTGCGTATATAGCGCTTCTCGCCGGAATAGGTGGCGATCTCGCCGGCCAGCGCGCGTTGATTGTCGGCGCCGGGCGCCTGGTCGTCCGCCGCCGCGATCTGGTTCGAGCGCATCGCGAGCAGCTCGCCGCGCGTATACCCCAGCATGTCGCAGAATTTCTGGTTGACGTCCAGAAAACGCCGGTCGAGCGTCGTGTGCGAAATGCCGACCGCGGCCTGCTCGAACGTCGCGCGGAACTGGATGTTGCTGGCGGCCAGCGCGACGACCGCGCGCTTTTGCCGGCGCACTGCGACCATCAGCAACGCGCTGAAACAGACGATGACCACGCTGAACAATGTCGCGCCGAACAAATCCGCGTCGCGTTGCCGCGAATACTCGGCCAGCACTTCATCCTGCGCCATGCCCACGACCACGATCAGCTTATAACCGGGAACTGTACGAAAACTCGTGTAGCGGGGCACGCTTTCGAGGGTGCCACCGCTCAGGAAAGTGCCGACCGGATCTTTCGCCTGTTCGGCGAACAGGCGCGAGCCCGACACGTCCTGCCCGAAACTCGCCACCTGCCCGGCCCGCCGCGCGCGCGTAATGCCGTCGAAGCCGATGAGCGTCACCAGTCCCTGGCTGCCGAGATCGGTCTGCTGATAGAAGTTGGTGAAATAGTGCGGATCGACCGTCATCGACACGACCCCGCCAAAACTGCCGTCGGGCTTGTTGATCCGGCGCGTGAGATAGATCGACCATTCGCGGCTGATGCGGGCCAGTACCGGTCTGCTGATGTACATCTGGCCGCTGTCCCGCCGCACGTGGACGGCATAGTGCTCGCGCGCGCTGAAGTCACCCGACCGGACGGGATGCGTGCTGGCAACCATCCTGCCGCGCTCGTCGAACACGCTGATCGCCGTCGCCAGCTTGCCGTCGATCACGCTGTTTTCGAGATATTTCGTGAGCTCGATTTTTTTGCCGCGCCGCTCGAAATCGTGCTTGAGGAACAAAGTGACGGCGTCGACGCCTTTGAGCGTGCGTATGGTGTGTTCCTCGATCGCCAGCGCCAGGTTCGAGTTTTGCCGGACCGCGTTCTCTATCGTCTTTTGCCGTTCGCTTTGCGAGTTCGCGATCACGCTGCCGAACACGATGACGATGACGGACAGGCTGAAAATCGCGATGCCGGCGTTGACGCTCAGGCGCGCTCTCAAGCGCCGCCAGGCATTACGTAGTATTCCTGCTGTACTCGCCATATGTGCCCCGGTCGAAATAGCGCCGCCCGTCCGGCCGACACCGCTGGATAAGGGTAATTACGGCAACCCGCCGCAAAACTTGATGGCGCGGGACCGGCGCTATATATAATGAGCGCTTATTCCCGAAAGGCGCCCGATGTCCGTCCATCCGCTGTCCGCCGCGCGCGAAATCGATCCGCTGACGCAGGCAAAGGTTCATCTTGCCGCCGCCCACCGTCTCGCGGTGTTTCACGAGCTCGAGCAGGGCATCGACAATCATTTCACGGTGACCGTGCCGGACGTTGACGACCGCTACCTGATCCTGCCGTTCGGACTGCACTGGTCGGAAGCGCGCGCAAGCGACATGATCGTGTGGGACGAGTCGGGCAAAACGCTCGAGGGCGAAGGCGACGTCGAGCTCTCCGCACAGTGCATACACGCGCCGATCCATCGCATCAGCGGCGCGCGCGTCGTGCTGCACACCCACCAGACGTGGGCGGTCGCGCTCAACATGCTGAAGCAAAACCGCCTCGTGCCCGCGAGCCAGACCGCCGCTTATTTTCACGACCGGATCTGCTACGACGACAAATACTCGGGCAATGCCGACACGCTCGCAGAAGGCGAGCGCCTGGCGCGTTTGATCGGCGACAAACAGGTGATGTTCATGAAGAATCACGGCGTGCTGGTCGTCGGCGAGACGGTGGCCCAGGCGTACCGGCGGCTGTACATGCTGGAGCGCGTGTGCCGGGCGCAGGTGCTCGCGATGAGCACCGGCCGCGAACTCGAAATCATTCCGGACAATATCGTCGCGAAGGTGCAAAGGCCGATGCGGCACGACCGCCATACGCAGGCCGACCGCGAGCGCATGTACTTCGAAGCGATGATGCGCGTGCTCGATCGCGAATTGCCGGGGTATGCCGATTAAGTCCGCCGGCGCTATCGTTTAAAGACATTGACAGGCGGGCAGCGTTCCCGCCGAGGAGAACCGGGATGACCGTGACCTTCAAGCAGCTGCACCCGTATATCGGCGCGGAAGTGAGCCCGCTTGACCTGCGCCAGGTCCATGACCGCGCAACGCTGGACGCGCTCGTGGCCGGCATGGACGAGCACGGCGTGCTCGTTTTTCGCAACCAGCCGTTCACCGACGCCGAGCAACTCGCGTTTGCCGAACGCTTCGGCGGCCCCCTGCATTCCAAGCCCGGCATCGCCGCGCTCGGCAAGAACCGCTTTGAAAACGACGCGATTGCGGATATCTCGAACGTCGACGAGTCCGGCCGCATCCGCACCGCCGACGACCGCCGCCGCGCGTATTCGCTCGCCAACCGGCTGTGGCATACCGACGCGTCGTTTCAGGATCCGGCCGGCCGCTACTCGACGCTGTCGGCGCGGGTGATTCCGCCCGTCGGCGCCGACACGGAGTTTGCCGACATGCAGGCCGCGTACGACGCGCTCGACGACACGACCAGGAAGCAGATCGAGGGACTGCACGTGCACCACTCGATCGCCTACTCGCGCCAGCTGCTCGGCTTCGAATTCTCTGCGGCAGAACTCGAAAGATTGAAAGGCGCAGTGCATCCGCTGGTGCGCGTCAATCCGCGCAGCGGTCGCCGGTCGCTGTATCTGGCCTCGCACGCCACGCGCATTATCGAAATGCCGGTTCCCGAAGGGCGGCTGGTGCTGCGCGATCTTACCGAGCATGCGACGCAGCGCCAGTACGTGTACCGCCACGCATGGCGCGACCGCGACCTGGTAATCTGGGACAACCTCGCCACGATGCACCGCTCGACGCCGTTCGACGACGCCAATCACCGCCGCGAACTGCGCCGCATCACGACCCTCGACGTCGAAGTCCCGGCGTACGCGTGACACGGGCAGCGGCGTCTACCGCTACGGCACGTACACCCACAGGTCGAGCTGCACCGTGCAACCGGGAACGGGCAGAAACGGCACCTCGACGGCCGAGTACGGCAGGTACTGCCCCGGCAAATGCTGCTGCCAGACCTGGTAAGCAGGATAAAACTCTTTGAGGTCGGTGTGAAACTGCTGGATGCGCACGACGTTCGCGAGCGTCGTCCCCGCAGAAACACACAGCTTCTGCGCATTCGCGAGCATGTTGTCCATCTGCGCCTGCACGCTGGAACCGAAGTTTGGCTGGGTGGGATCGATGCGCGCGGCGTCAACGAGCCCGTTGCGGTCGATCGCGAGCAAGCCCGAAATAAACAAGAGATCGCCGGCGCGCACCGCCTGGCTGTAGCCCGCCCATGCCGGCATCACGCCGGCCTCGATCGTCTGCGCGCGCGTCGTGCCCTTGCCGCGCAACGCGATCGCGTTGATCTCGACGCGCCCTTCCGCAATCGCGAGGCCCGGCGTGGCCATGGGAATCACGCTCGTCGCCGGCGGGTTTTTCGGAAAATGCGCGCGCCAGACTTCGTTGAACGGAGCGAAGTCCGCGGAATCGCGCAAATACACCTGGCACTTCACGACATCCGCGAGCGACGAGCCCGCGGCCTTCAATGCCGGTTCGAGCTTCTGCTTGATCGTGTATTCGGTTTCGAGCTTGACCGGCACGCCTTTCCACAAGTGACCGGCAGGCAGGCGCACTTCCGGCGCGAGACCGTCGGTGAGCACCACCGCGTCAGCCAGGCGGCCGGCGATGAAAACGTAATCGCCCGCCGTCAGCGCGAGGCTGTAGCCGGAACTTGCGTGGATCGCGTGCGCCTTCGGCCTGATGTGCTGTACGCGCACGCTGTCGTCGACCGCGATCATCTGCATCTCGATCTCCTGGCCCGCAAGCAGAAAGCGCGGCATCAGTATCGACGTGCTCGGCGGGATATGGTCGCCCAGCGCTGCCCGCCGCGCGCCGTGATACGGCGGCACCGCGCGGTAGTCGGTGTAGTACTGGTCGACGCGCACGATATTGCCGAAACGGCCGCCGCCCGCTTTCAGCACGCGCCCGAGGTTCGTAAATATCCGGTCGGATTCCCGCCGGTACTTCGAGCTGTCCCACGACGGCAGTGTTTCGCGCATCACGTCCGGCGACATTGAGCCCGCAAAATCCGCGTTGCCTTTGTGGCCGGTGGCGAAAATCCACCGGCCCGCCTTGATACCGGGCGCATAGCGGATGCCGCCCTGCTCTATGACGACCGGCAGCAGCGGCTTCACCGCGGATCTTTTGCTTGTTGCCACTTTCATTGACTCCCTTGAAGCATTACAACCAATTCTTTAACCGCGAAGGACGCGAAGGAAAGGCGGAAGGAAATCCAGACCGATAGATCATACAAAGACACGCAGTCCATCGTCGATAAGAATCGCAATACGTTCGGTTGCTCCCTTTATATGCAGTTGCTTTCCTTTGCGGCTCTTCCTTTGCGTCCTTCGCGTCCTTTGCGGCGAAGCTTTGAGCTTTAATTCTGGGTAGTAGCGCCGGCTTCCTTGATGAGCGGCGCCCAGCGCTTCACGTCGTCGCGCAGGTATCTGGCGAATTCGTCGGGACCGAGATAACGCGGCTCTCCGCCCGCGGTGTAAATGCGCTCCTGGATTTCGGGCAGCTTAAGAACGCGCGCGATCTCGGCGCTCATCCGGTTGACGATGGTCTTCGGCGTGCCGGCGGGGAACGCCGCGCCCGCGAAACCCGCGAGCGTGTCGAACGGGTAGCCGCTTTCGGCGAACGTCGGCACGTCGGGCAGCACGCGCATGCGCGCGCGTCCGGCCAGTGCAATCGCTTTGACGCGGCCCGCGCGGATTTGCGGCAGCGAACCCGGCACGTTGACGAACACCGCATCGACGCGCCCGCCCATCAAGTCGATCATGCCGGCGGCGCTGCCGTTGTACGGCACGTGCAGCGCGTCGAAGCCGGCGGCCTTGCGAAAGAGTTCCATCGCCAGATGCTGAGCGCCGCCCGCGCCCGACGACGCGTACGAAATCGACGGCGATTTTTTCTTCGCCCACGCGACGAATTCCTTCGCCGTGTCGACCGGCGTCTTCGCCTGCACCACGAGCAGGCTCGGATATTCCGCGATCAGCGCGACCGGCGCAAAGTCCTGGAGACCGAAGGCGAGATCGGGGATCAGCGTCAGTTGCAGCGACAGCGGCTGGCTGATGAAGCCCAGCGTGTAACCGTCGGGCGGCGCCTTCGCGACGAGCGCATTGGCGATGACGCCGTTGGCGCCCGGCCGGTTGTCGTAGACGAACGCCTGGCCAAGATATTCAGTCAGCTTCTGGCCGACCGTGCGCGTCAGTATGTCGGACACGCCCGCCGGCGGAAAGTCGATGATCCAGCGGATCGGCTTGTTCGGATAGTCGGCGGCGCCGTTCTGGCCCGCCGCCAGCGCAGCGACAATTCCCAGCACGACCCGCAGCAATGCGCGCATCCGGCGTCTCCCATCGCATATGTCCGGTGCCGACGGCCACCGATGTGCGGAATTATACCTGCGCGGGTAGCGGCGCCCGACTCGGAGAAGCAGGCTGCAACCAATTCAAGATTGCCGCGAATTTCGCGCCCGCCCGGTCTATCGGCCGCAATGAGTGGCGAACACGCCGCGCTTTCGTATAAAGTCCGAATCCGGCACGTGGGATTCCGCGCACGGCGCAGGATGGTGCAATCGTTGCGCCGCCCCAGTCCGCTGAGGAGAACGGCAATGCAAAAGTTGATGCTGTACGCAGTTGCGCTGGCGATGGTTGCCTTTGGCTATGCCGGAGCGGCCGTGGCGGCGTATCCGGACAAACCCATCCGCGTCATCATTCCATTTCCGCCCGGCGAAGCGGCCGACATCATTGCGCGGCTGTTGAGCCCGGTCATGTCCGAGCGTATCGGGCAACAGGTCGTCGTCGACAATCGCGCGGGCGCCAGCGGGCAGATCGGACTCGAGCTCCTTAAAAACGCCACGCCGGACGGCTATACGATCGGCGTCGGACAAGGCGGCAACCTGGTCGTAGCACCCCACACTTACAAAAAACTGCCGTACGATCCCGTCAAGGATTTCGCCGCGGTCGCTTTGAACGCGACCAACTACCTGGCGGTGGTGGCCAATCCCAATGCGCCGTTCAAAAACGCGGCCGAAATGATCGCGTGGGCGAAAGCGAATCCGGGCAAGCTCGCCGTCGCAACCAACGGCGAAGGCGGCTATCCGCATCTCGCGTTCGAGTTGCTGGCGTCGATGGCGGGTTTCAAATTCCTGCACGTCCCGTACAAGGGCGCAACCCAGGTCGCGACCGACGTGATCTCCGGCCAGGTGCCGGCGGGAATCGGTTCCTACACGAGCCTGACGCCGCTCATTCAGACCGGCCGCCTGCGGCTGATCGGCGTGACCAATAACGTGCGCGTGCCGGACAAGCCCGATCTGCCGGTGTTTGCGGACATGGTGCCCGGCTACGACATGCGCGGATGGTTCGGCTACATTGCGCCGGCCGGCACGCCGCGCGCGATCGTGCATCGCCTCAATGAAGAGATCAACCGCGCGATGCAGTTGCCCGACGTGCACGCCAAGCTGGTGGCCGCCGGGCTCTATGTCGCCAACGAATCGCCGGAGTTCTACGCCGAATTCATCAAGAAAGAATTCGCCAAGTACGGCAAGATCGCGCGCGACATCGGCTTCAAGCCGCAGTAAGCGGCGGGATTCGTCAGCGGCGGCCCCGCGTAAATCGCCGGACCCGCGCTAGTCGGCGGCCTTGATGCCCGCCGCCTTGATGACCCGCGCCGCGCGCGCCATGTCGGTCTTCATGAAAGCCGCGAAGTCCTCGGGCGTGCCGGTAAACACGTCGAACCCGATTGCGGTCAGGCGATCTTTCAGTTCGCCTCCGGCGAGCGCGGCGACGGTTTCGCGATTGAGCCGGTCGATGATGGCGCGCGACGTGCCCGCGCGCGTGACCACGCCGAACCAGGTGCCGGCGTAATAGCCCTGCAGCCCCGCTTCGCCGGTCGACGGAATTTCGGGCCAGCTCGGATGCCGTTTATCCGCGCCGATCGCGAGAATTTTCAGCTTGCCGGCTTTCCATTGCGGCACGATGGTCGCAATGCCCGTGATCACGATGTCCACTTCGCCGCCGAGCGCAGCGATGGTCGCGGGTCCCGAACCTTTATAGGGAATGTGCGTGAGCTTGATGCCCGCCATCGACTCGAGCAGCGCGCCGGCGACATGGTTGCTCGATGCGTTGCCCGGCGTCGAGTACTTGATCGCCCCGGGCTTCGTCTTTGCAAGCGCGATGAACTCGGCCATCGAATTGGCCGGCAGCGATGGATGCGCGGCGATCATGAACGGCACGTTCACCGCACTGGTGATCGGCGCGAAATCTTTCACCGCGTCGTACGGCAGTTTCGGATTGACCTGCGGATTGATCGACATCGTCGTTGCAGTGGTCAGGAGCAGCGTGTAGCCGTCCGGCAGAGACTTCGCGACGGCGTCTGCGCCGATGATCGTGCTCGCACCGCCGCGATTGTCGATCACGACTTGCTGGCCGAGGCGTTCGGCGAGCTTGGTAGCGATGCCGCGCGCGACGATGTCGGTCGTGCCGCCGGGCGGGTACGGCACCACGAAACGGATTGGCTTGTTCGGGTAGCCGGGTGCGGCGTTCTGACCGATGACCGGCGCCGCCACGATTGCAGCCATCACCCCCAGCACGATCCGCAGCGATGCGCGCATTTTGACTTTCGTTTTATTTTGCACGGCCCCGTGGCCGGCGACTCTTCAGATTATACCGATGAGGTGTACGTTGTCGCGCGTATCCCGCTTATGCATCCCACGGGATACGCGCTCGAAGCTCTCTTCCCCCGCCATTTTTAGCATCCATTTCGCGACGCGAAATGCTCAACGCTTCCTTCCCTCGCCTGGCGGGGGAAGGATTGAGGATGGGGGCAACGGCGGAAGAGCTGGAGATGGGGGCAGCAGTGCGCGCGATCACATCACCGCGAACATCGCGACGACCGCTGCCGCCATCACGCCCGTCGCCAGCCAGCCGAGCACTCGCAGGCGCCGGCTGACCACGAACCGGCCCATCACCGCGGGCTTGGCCGCGAGCAGCATCATCACCGCCATGATCGGCACCGAGATCACGCCGTTGACGATCGCCGCCCACAAGAGCATCTGGATCGAGTCGACGCCGGACAAATCGATCGCGACGCCCAACACCGTTGCGATAGTCAGGATGGAATAAAAACCCCGCGCTTCCGCGAGCGTGAGGCCGAGCCCGATGCGCCATTTGAAACTCTCCGCCACCGCATAAGCGGCCGAGCCCGCCAGCACCGGCACGGCCAGCAGTCCGGTGCCGACGATGCCCGCCGCAAACAGCAGGAACGCAAAATCGCCGGCGATCGGCCGCAGCGCCTCCGCCGCCTGCGCCGCGCTTTGAATGTCCGTTTCGCCCGCCGCATGCAAAGTGACCGCCGCGGTGAGCATGATGCACATGGCGATCGCATTGGAAAAAATCATGCCGATGTAAGTGTCGACCTTGATGCGCTGCAGGTGGAAACGCGCCTGCTCCGGCGCCTCTTTCAAGGGCTCGTCGCCGAATGTCGCGCGCTGGTCTTCGACCTCCTGCGAGGCCTGCCAGAA
>CAZEAX010000049.1:0-17459 GCA_964510405.1 uncultured Streptomyces sp.
CCGCCTTCGTTATTTACAACGTCGCCGCCCAAAACCTGACCGGCGCATGGGGACCGCGCGAAGACCGCGCGAAAAATTTCAGCACGCTGTCGCTCGGCTATTCGATTTCGAGCTTCGTCGGCCCGCTCTCGGTCGGCTACGTGATCGAATATTCCGGCCATGCCCGCGCCTATCTGTACCTCGCGCTGTCCACGCTGGTTGCGGTCGCAATCCTCGTGAGCTATCGCAAGTTCGGCGAAGTGCGCCCGCCCGCGGCCGCCGCGCACACGCAAAGCGCGTTCTCGCTGCTGCTGATTCCCGATTTGCGCAAGGTTCTGATAACCGGCGCGATGGTGGTGACCGGCTGGGATCTCTACATGTTCTATCTGCCGCTCTACGGGCGCTCGATCGATCTCGCGCCATCGACGATCGGCATCATTCTCGGCACCTTCGCGGCGGCTACGTTCGTCGTGCGCTTCAGCCTGCCGCAGCTCAACGCGCGCTTCACCGCGCGCCGCGTGCTGTCGTTCTCGATGTATTTCGGCGCGGCGGTCTTCACGGTTTTTCCGTTCGCGCAAAACGCGTGGCTGCTCGGCGCCCTGTCTTTCGGAATCGGACTCGCGCTGGGCTGCTGCCAGCCGATCACGCTGCTCATGAGCTATAACCGCTCGCCCGCGGGACGCACCGGTGAAGTCACGGGCGTGCGCATGACGCTCAACCACTTTACGCACACCGTGGTGCCGGTCATCACCGGCGGGCTCGGCTCCGCATTCGGCATGGCGCCGGTGTTCGTCATGATCGCGAGCGTGCTCGGCGTCAGCGGCTATTTGAGCAGTACGGTGAAGCGCGCCGCGGAAACGCCGCCGCCCGCCTGAACGCGCGCGGCACCGCGGGAATTCAGGCCTCGTCGCCGCTGTTCGAGAGGCACCAGAATCCGACGACTTCCGCGTCTTTGTCGCGCGGACTGTGACCGAATGCGATCGCGCCGCTGCCGTGCAGCAGCATTTCCTCGCGCCGCAGCTTGAATTCCTCCCCGCTTTTCATGCTCACGAAAGTGCCGTTCGAGCTCAAGTCCGTCAGCACGAACTTGTCCTTGCGCCGCTCGATTTGCGCATGCTGGCGCGAGGCCATCGGGTCCTTCAGCGCGATGCCATGGCTCGCATGCCGGCCGATGCTGATCGAGGTGACCACCATGATCTCCCGGCCGCCGTGCGTCAGGCGCAAACGCGAAATACCCGCGTCTTCGAGCGCCGTATCGAGCCGCCCCGGCACCAGCGTGTGATCGCCGCTCTTCTGCCACAGCACTTCGTAAACGGTCACCGCCGCATGCTTGCCCTTGACGGGCAGCGTGTCGAGGCGGCGGGTGGCGTTGCGCTTCTGGGCCGACAGCTTCTCGATGGTGTCGCCGGTGGTGATGATCTGCCCGGCCAGCGCCAGCTGCGCCATGCGCGCAGCGATGTTCACGGTGTCGCCGAACACGTCGTCGTCGGTGACCAGCACGGGGCCGTGATGCAGGCCGATCCGGATCGCGATCTTGCGCTGCTGGATAGACTGCTTCTCCTGCACCCGCGCATGCATTTCGCAGGCGGCGAGCACCGCCGCGTCGGCGTCCTCGAACGCGCACAACGCACCGTCGCCTATCGTTTTGACGACGCGCCCGCCGCCGTCGACGACGACCGACTTGAAGACGTTCAGGTATTCGTGAACTTCGCGAAAGGCGGCGGCGTCGCCGAGCGACTCGTAAAGGCGCACGCTGTCGCTGACATCGACGAACAGGATCGAAAGATTGAGTTGTTGTTCTGCCATTTTTGTCCGCGGCGGCAACCGGCGAACCTTTGCCGGCCGCGCCAACTGGACAAATAATACTACGCCGTCATGCCGCCCCGCACCTTTATGGACGCGCGGCGGCTGCCGGGCAGTTACGCGCGGGCCGCGCTGCGTCCCGCGATGCGGCCGAACACCGCGCCCGACATGAGCCCGGTGCCGAGCGGATAGTTGTAGTGAAAAAGTCCGCCCACCATTTCGCCGCACGTATACAGCCCCGTCATCGGCTTCCAATCGCTGGAGACGACCTGCGCGTCCTTGGTGATTTTCAAGCCCCCGAACGTGAACGTGATACCCCCTGTAACGGGATAGGCGACGTACGGCGGCTTGTCGAGTTTCTGCGCCCAGTTGGTCTTTGCCGGTTCGATGCCTTGCGTGTGCAAACCGTCGAGCGCGATCGGGTCGAATTTGCCGTGCCCCGCCGCCGCGTTGTAGTCGTAGAGCGTTGCGATCGCCTGTTCGTGATTGACCTTCAGTTGCTTGACGAGACCCTCGAGTGTATCGGACTTGAACGGCACGGTGGTCGAGTAACGCGGTTCGAGCATTTCCAGCACCTTGCTGTCGAAGATCTGGTAAATCAGGCTGCCCGGCTGCTTCAAGATCTGCCCGCCGTACTTGGCGTAGGTGTAGGAATTGAAATCCGCGCCCTCGTCGACCCAGCGCTTGCCTTCCATGTTGATCATAACGCCGTACGTATACGACAACCGGTTCGTCTTGTCGGTGAGATCGCGCCGCCCGTAATCGGGCGCCTCGGCGTTGATCGGCGTCGCATGGCAGCCGCCCCAATGGCCCCACGGCATCGCGCCGATGTCCATCGCCATCTTGAGGCCGTCGCCGTAATTGAAATTGGAGCCGCGCACTTTCGCGTGGTCCCACGGGTCGCCGAGATAAAGCCGGCGCCACGCCGGATTGGTTTCGAAACCGCCGGCCGCCAGCACCACCGCTTTCGCATTCAACGTCGCGATGCCGTCTGGCCCGCGCGCGACTACCCCGTTGACGCGGCCGGTTTCCCCCTGCGTCAGCCGCATCGCGCTGGTGTCGTAACGGATCTCGATCCCCATCGCCTCCGCGGTTTCAAACCACGTTTTGGACAATCCCACGCCTTCGTGCACGGTACGCACGAGCGCGCCCTTGGGCCATTTCACTTTGCCGTTGACTCGCACGCCCATGACGGAATGCGCGAGTTCGAATTTCATGCGCCCTTTTTCCTGGACCCAGCACAGCGTGTCGTACGACTCGTCGATCAGGATCGTCGCCAGTTCCGGATCGCTGCGCCCGTTGGTGACGCGCATCAAATCCGCGCGAAAATCCTCCTTGGTATAAGCCTCGCAGCCGGTGTGAAAACCCGGATATTTTTCTTCCGCGTCCGGCACGAAGCGGTCAAGTTCCTTGACGTCGTTAAAGTAGTGCCGGAATATGGCGCCGCTGAAATGCGTGTTGCCGCCGCGCTGCGCCTTGGGGGCCTTTTCGAGCACCACGACGCGCTTCGCGCCGTGCTCTTTCGCCGAGACTGCCGCCGCGAACGCGGCATTGCCGCCCCCCACCACGATTACGTCGAAATCACTCATTTGAAACCTCCACGCTGACCGTCACATTGAAAACTGGCTTGTTTGCATCCATTTGTATACAATAGTATACGATAAAGCGTTTTCCCGTCAACCCGTGATTGCGAGATCGAACCGAGAATGGCCTGATATGCAACGCGTCAGATCGAAAGCGCCGCTCGCCGGGCGCGTCTACGCAGAACTGAAGAAGGCGCTGCACACGGCGCGCTTCGAACCGGGCGAACCGGTCCGCGAAGAGGCCGTGGCGAAATGGCTCAAGGTCAGCCGCACGCCCGTTCGCGAGGCGCTGCGCCGGCTCGTGTCGGACAACCTGCTGGTCTCGACGGAGCACGGACTGACGGTGCCCCAATTGAACCGGGACCAGATCTTCGAACTGTATGCCATGCGCGAGGTCCTCGAGGGCGCCGCCGCGGCGCTGGCGGCGCAGCACGCTTCCGCCGCCGCCGTCGATTTCATGGAACAGATGCTGCGCGAAGAGGCCGCCACCAAAAACGACGCCACGCGCCTGGTGGAGATCAACCGGGAATTGCACGGCTGCATCTATCGCGCCGCCAACAACCGTTACCTGGTCAGGACACTGCAATCATTGCAGGACGAACTCGAACAATTGCGCGGAACCACCTTCGCGTGGCCCGGACGGCCACCGGACGCCTTGAAGGAGCACCGCGCAATCGTGCAGGCCATCAAGCGTCACGACGCACAGGCCGCGGAAACCGCGGCGCGCCTGCACGTGCGCTCGGCCCTGCGCCTGCGGCTGCTGATCATGCGGCAGGACGCCGGCGGGCCGCGCGCCGCAATGACATAGCGGCGGCGCCACTCTACAATAGCTGTTACGAGCGCGCGCGCAGTTTCGAACCCGGCGCCCTCAACGAGGAGAACCCGTATGAATTTCGATCGCCGCGCTGTTGCCGCACCGACCCGCGAAGTCGCGAACTGGATTGCCGATCTCGGATACGAAGATCTGCCGCAGCGCACCCGCGAAGTGGTGCGTATCGCGATCCTCGATACGGTCGGCGCCGGCGTCTACGGCTATCAGACGCCATGGGCGCAGAAACTCCTTGCCTGGGCGCGCCGCGGCGGCAACGCGGGTGTAGCGACCGTGTGGGGCGACGCACAGGCGTCATTGCGCGCCGCCGATGCCGCACTCGTCAACGGTACCGCGGCACATGCCTTCGAACTCGATGACTATCACAATGCGAAGCTGCATCCGGGCGCCGTGGTGGTATCCGCCGCACTCGCAGTGGCGGAAAGTCTCAACAGCAGCGGCACTCAGCTCGTCGCGGCAATCGCGGCCGGCTATGAAGTGATGATCCGCACGAGCCTCGCGCTCAACCCGTCCGCGACGCGCCTGCGCGGCTGGCACCTCACCGGCGTGTGCGGCCCGTTCGGCGCCGCGGCGGCGTGCGCCTCGTTGATGAAGCTCAACACCGAAGAATGCGCATGGGCACTGGGACTTGCGGGCACGCAGGGCGCCGGACTATGGGCGTTCAATGCCGACGGCACGATGAGCAAACGATTGCACGCCGGCAAAGCCGCGCACTCGGGCGTGCTCGCCGCCGAGCTTGCGCAATCGGGATTTACCGGTCCGACCCAGATTTACGAATATGCCGACGGCGGAGTGTTGAAAGCATTTTCCGATGCATCGAACGCCGCGCCGCTCACGCAGGATCTCGGCAGCGTCTATCATCTCGACCAGACGTCGATCAAACCTTACTCGTGCTGCGGCAGCACGCACGCCTACATCGACGCCGCGCTTGCGCTGCGCAAAACGTTCGGGGGCAAGTGGGATGCGCGTACGCCCGTGCGCGTGGGCACCAGCAAGGTCGTCGACGTGCAATGCGGTTTCGACTACGCACCGTCTTCCGCGCTCAACGCGCAGATGAGCCTGCGCTATGTCGTGGCCGCCGCTTTGCTCGACGGCCAGGTGCTGCCGGCGCAATTTTCCGACGCCAAAATGACCGATCCCGGGCTCGCGACGCTCGCCAACAAACTTGAACTCGTCCCCGACCCCGAACTCGACAAGCTCTACCCGAAAGACTTCGCCGGCTGGGTCGCGGCCGAGCGCAACGGCAAATGGGAACGCGTCGATATTCTGAACCCGACCGGCTCGGTCCACTCGCCCATCGATGCAAAAGGCATCGCCGAAAAATTTCGCGGCATCAATCCCGAATTGCCTGCCGAAAAAATCGCGGCGGTCGCGCTTGATATCGAGCACCACACGGTGCGCGAACTCCTGGAATTGCTACACAACTGAGCTTCACCACGCCTGAACTCATAGCATTCGAGGCGCTGTCGCGTCCAGACAAGACTTACCGGAGGAGCACTATGCATAACCAGCACCATCGCATCGTCATTGCAGCCGCTGCCGCCATCGCACTCTCAGCCGGCCACGCCTCGGCGCAGAATAAGGCCGAGGCATACCCGACCAAGCCGATCCGCATGATCGTGCCCTTCGCCCCGGGCGGCGGCACCGATATCGTCGCGCGCGCAATGGCGCAAAAACTGACCGAAGCGCTCGGCCAATCAGTGGTGGTCGACAACCGCGCCGGCGGCGGCGGTACCATCGGCGCCGAGACCACGGTGCGTTCGCTGCCGGATGGGTACACGGTCGCGATGGTTTCAGGCAGCTATGCGACCAACGCTGCCCTCTTCAAGCTGCCCTACGATCCGGTCAACGACGTAACGCCGATCTCGCTGATCGGCGAAACCGGTTTCCTGGTTTCGCTGCATCCGAGCGTGCCGGCGAAGTCGATCAAGGAGTTGATCGCGCTTGCCAAGGCTAAACCCGGCGGCCTTAATTACGCGTCGACCGGCACCGGCGGCATCACCCATCTCGCCACCGAACTCTTCTGTCTCATGACCGGCGTGAAGATGACGCACATTCCGTATAAAGGCACCGGCCCCGCGCTGATCGATCTCCTGGGCGGCCAGGTGCAGTTGATGTTCGGCGCGATGCCGGCGATGGTGCCTCAGCACAATACGGGCAAGATCCGCGGCATCGCGGTGACGACCGGCAAGCGCAATGGCGCGCTGCCGGATATTCCGACGGTTGCAGAGACCGTGCCCGGCTACGAAGCGATATTGTGGTACGCGTTCTGGGGCCCGAAGAATCTGCCGAAAAATGTCGTCACGCTGCTGAACGGCGAAATCACCAAGGCGATCTCGACGCCGGAAATGAAGGAACGCATGGCAAAGGAAGGCCTCGAGCCCGTCGGCGGGCCGCCCTCCCAGTTCGGCGATGTGCTGAAGCGCGATGTGCCGAAGTGGAAAAAAGTCGTGAAGGACGCCAACATCAAAACGATACAATGACCGTTCGCGCGGCTTGCGGCTTAACAATTGGATACAAATGATGCCCCGGACGCGTCAACGCCGGCAGTCGGCCGGCGTTTTTGGTAATGCGGCTGCCCTTACCGGCAGCTTCACCTCAACCAACAGGAGAATGGCAATGTTCAACGTTAAAGCATTAGTCGCCGCCGTAGCCCTGACGTTTACCGGACTCGCATTCGCCCAGACCGCGACACCCAACATCGACAAGCGTCAGGCCAACCAGGAAAGGCGCATCGAGCAAGGCGAGAAGTCCGGCCAACTGACGACCAAGGAAGCGACGCGCTTGGAAAAACGCGAAGGCAAACTGGAGGCCGACAAGGAAAAAGCCGCGGCGGACGGCAAGGTCACCAAGAAAGAGCGCGCGAAACTGCAGCGCGAAGCGAACCGCGACAGCAAAGCGATCTACCGCCAGAAGCACGACGCGCAGAAAGCGAAGTAAAGCCGCTGCAGTGGTCGGAAAAAAGCCCGCCGAAGCGGGCTTTTTTACGAGTGCGCTTACGTACGTAATTTCCAGCGCTCGCCCTGCTGCCAGACGCGGCCGTCATGCGCGAGCTTGAGCAAATGGGCGTGCAGCGAGCGCCGCGCGACCCCGTGCAGCCTGGGCGACACGTCGGCGTAGACGATCGGCACGAGTTCGTCGATCGTCGCCGGGTTGTTGACCGCGAACGCGTCGACCACTTTCTTTTCGCGCTGAAGCCGGTGGGCGATCAACCTTTGCGCTTCGGTGTGCGGCGCATCGATCGGATGGCCGTGCCCCGGCGCCACGCGTTCGATATCCAGTTCGAGCAGCGACTCCAGCGAATTGAGATAAGCCACCATGTCGCCGTCCGGCGGGCTGATCACCACCGTCGAGCCCTGCATAATGTGATCGCCGGTAAACAGCAGCTTTTCGCGGTCGAGCAGAAAACACAGGTGATTCGACGCGTGACCCGGCGTGTGGATCGCGCGCAATTTGAACTCGCCGCAGTCGAGCTCGTCACCATGATTGAACACGCGGTCAGGTGCGAAGTCGGTGTCCTGATTGTCGTATTGCGGCGCCGGCATGCCGATGACTTCGGCGCCCGTCGCGGCTTTCAACGCGCGCGCGCCGGGCGAATGGTCTTTATGCGTATGCGTGCAAAGTATCCAGCGCAGGCGGTCGCCGACCGCGGCGAGCATCGCGGCGTGATGCGACTCTATCTCGGGGCCGGGATCGATCAGCGCAAGATCTTGAGTGCCGACGATATAAGCGTTGGTGCCGGGCCCGGTCATCATGCCGGGGTTGGGTGCGGTGAGCCGCCGCACGAGCGGGCTCACCTGCACCACTTCGCCTGGAACGATCGCGTTTTTTTCCATGACTAATCCGCCGCCAATTCTTCGTAGCCCGGCTCGCCGGGCAGCACGCGGCGGCCGTCCTTGGCGATGCGCGGCGCGATCGTCGGCACGTCGGGCAACGCGCGCATCGCCGCCATCAATGCGTCCGCCGTTTCGTATCTGGCGAAAAGTCGCAGCGTATGGATGGTCGGCGTCATCAATTTGAACGTGCCCGCCTTGTGACGCTCGACGCCGTCGCGCGGACTCATCCACTCGCTCCCGACCATTTCGTCATTGTCGTGCACGGCTTCCTGCCCGGCCGGCGCGCAGGCGACGAAAAAGCGCGTGTCGTAACGGCGCGGCGCGCCCGGCGGCGTGATCCAATGCGCGAAATAGACGAGCGCGCTCACTTCGAGCGTGAGCCCCTCGTCACGCAGCAACTCGTCGAACGGCAGCTCGCCCGCCGCGACGGCTTGGCGATGCTTCGCGAGCTCGGCCGCGTGCTCGCATGAGATGGGATTGTTCTCTTCATCGTGTGCAAGCAGCAGGCCAGACTCCTCGAACGATTCGCGGATAGCGGCGACCCAGTACGCGAGGCCGCCGGTCGCGACGCCGAGCCGGCGCGACGCCTCTTCATCGGTGAGCCCCCTGCAATGCGCGTACACGTCGGTGCGCCCGTCCGCCGGATCGACCGACCCGCCGGGAAACAGATAGCGGCCCGGCACGAACGCAGACTGTTCGTTGCGCTTCATCATCAGTACTTCGAGTCCCTGCGCACCGTCGCGCACGAGCGTAATCGTCGCGGCGGGCCGTGGCTTCAATGCGGGCATGCCGTCACCTCTCCGTCAGCAGCTTCATCAGCGCGGAAGAATCCATGCGGCCGTAGCCCTTCTCCTGCAACTTGCCGTAATACTGCTCGATGATCGCGGTAATCGGCAGCAGCGCCCCGTTGCGCCGGCTTTCGTCGAGGCATATCTGCAGGTCCTTGCGCATCCAGTCGGCGGCGAAACCGAAGTTGAACTTGTCGTCGACCATCGTCGGCCCGCGATTTTCGAGCTGCCACGATTGCGCGGCGCCTTTCGAAATCACTTCGATCACTTTCTTTGCATCGAGGCCTGCACGCATCGCGAAGTTGAGCCCCTCCGCAAGCGTCTGCACGAGACCGACTATCGTGATCTGGTTGACCATCTTCGTGAGCTGGCCCGCGCCCGCCGGTCCCATCAAAGTCACTGCGCGACCGTAATGCGCCATCACCGGCTGCGCCGTCGCGAAAGCCTGCGCGTCGCCGCCGACCATCACGGTCAGAATTCCTTTTTCCGCTCCCGCCTGCCCGCCTGATACGGGCGCATCGAGAAATTGAAACCCCGCGACGCGCGCGGTTTTCTCGAGCTCGCGCGCGACGTTCGCCGACACGGTCGAGTGATCGACGTACAGCCCGCCTTTCTGCATGCCGGCAAACGCACTATCGTTGCCCAGCGTCACCGCGCGCAGATCGTTGTCGTTGCCCACGCACGAAAACACGATGTCGGCGCCCGCGGCCGCCTCGCGCGGCGTCGAGACTGCACGCCCGCCGTATTCTTTCACCCACTGATCCGCTTTCGCACGCGTGCGGTTGTAAACCGTAAGCTCGTGCTTGGCGCGTGCGAGATGGCCCGCCATCGGGTACCCCATCACGCCCAGACCTATCCATGCGATTTGCGTCATTTATTTACCTCGTAAATCCTGCAGAGAAAACCCACCCTCACCCCTGCCCTCTCCCTGAGGGCGAGGGAGTATATAGAGCCGGCTCGTATTCACTCGCGCCTAACCCAAGACGATCGGATAACCGGGCGGCGGCGAGAAACCGAGGTCGCCGCGTTTGATCACGGCGTCGCGCCCGCCGTTCTCCTCGAGCAATTCGGCCTGCCGGCGCTTGGCGCGCGCATCGACTTCGGCCGGATCGCAGATTCTATACAGCCGCTCGCGGCAGGTGGCGACGACATTGGCGCATTCGGGTTTCTCCGCGAGATCGACCAGTTCCTCGGGGTCGGCTTCGAGATCGAACAACTGCGGCGGATAAGCGACGTAATGCACGTACTTGTATTTGCCGTGCCGGATCATGAAGGCGCCGGTGGTCGAGCCCATGCCGTGATATTCGGAGAGCACGTTGCGGTCGGGCGCGGCGCCCGCCGCGAGCTTGAACAGCGATTTACCCGGGTGCGTGTCATAGGCTTCGGGCACGCTCGCACCTGCACATTCGAGTATGAACGGATAAGTGTCGACGTGGCTCGCGGGCTCGGTGATTCGCGCTCCGCGCGGAATGTCGGGCCCCTTGATGATCAGCGGCACGCCGGCGACTTCCTCGTACATCGTCGACTTGCCCCACAACCCGCGCGCGCCGAGATTGTCGCCGTGGTCGGAGGTGTAGAGCACGCGCGTGTTCTCGGTGAGCCCGGTTGCGTCGAGGGTGCGCAGCACCTTGCCGATGTTGTCGTCGAGAAAAGTGCACAAGCCGTAGTAGGCCGCGATCGCTTTCTTCAGCTTGTCCGAGTCGAAAAATTTGTCGTAGCAGAAACTCTCCGAGTAGTCGCGCAGGTACGGATGCAACGGTCTTTCGCTCTGCCCGTATTGCTTGGGCAGCGGCATTTGATCGACCGGGTACCGGTAATAAAACTCGGCGGGTGCCACGAGAGGGAAATGCGGGCACACGAACGACACAAACAACACCCACGGCTTGTCGCGGTACTTGGGCGCTTCCTCGCGCAGCCAGATCTGCGCCTTGGTCGCGATCTCGCGGTCGTAAAACGTATACGACGTTTCGCCGGGCCCCGCGAGCTTGGCGATCTTCCACGCCAGCCCGCGCGCGGGCAGGTCGGTGCGCACCAGGCCCATCAGGTCGCCCTTGCCTTCGATGATGTTCATCGGAATGATTTCTTCCGAGAAACCGTGATCGTCGCCGGGCAGCCCGCGGAAATGCAGCTTGCCGATCGACACCACGCGATGGCCGCGGTCGCGCAGCCGGTGATGCCAGCTCGGGATTGCGCCTTCGTACGCGTCGGCGTTGTCCCAGTAGCCGATCTGGTTCACGTACTTGCCGGCCGCAAACGCCGCGCGCGCAGGCACGCACACGGGGCATGCCGTATAAGCGCTCGTGAACGAAGTGCCGGCCGCGGCCAGCGCATCGATGTTCGGCGTCTTTACGAGCGGATGTCCGTTGCAACCCATGACTTTCGGGTTGTGCTCGTCGGACATGATGATGATGAGATTGGCCGGTTTCACTGTTAAAGCGTGTTCCTGTTGGTTCGACTGTCCGCTGGCGGACGAACGATTTCAACCCAGGTTGAATTTCTTGCCGCGGATAAACGCGCCGAAGTCCGCGCGCTCCGGCTTCGCGTACTGGCGCGCCTTGTCCTCCGACCAGCCGTACAATTCGGCAGTGCCGAACCGCGCGACGTCGCGCTGTTTCTTGTATTGCTGGCGCGCGAACCGGCGCTTGTCGTACGCGGTTATTTTGTCCGCAATGTTCGATTCGTCGAAGCGGTCCGTGTGCACCGTCACATCGAGACCGAGCCGCGACGTGATCATGCCGGGCTCGGCCGGATAGCCGACGCACAACCCGGCGAGCGGGAACACCCAATCGGGCAGTTCGAGCAGATCGCTGACCTTCCGCGCGTGATTGCGGACCGAGCTGATCGGGCAGCAGCCGAGTCCCGCCGCTTCCGCCGCGTGGATGAAGCTCGCGAGCACGATACCGGCGTCGACGGCCGAATTCATGAACGCATCGAGATGATCGTTGGCAAACGGCTTGCTGCGCATTTCTGCGACCTGGCGCGTGCGGCGGTTGTCGCCGCAAAAAATCAGGAACACTGGTGCTGCACGCACCCACGGGTTGTCGGGGATCAGGTCTGCGATGATTTTGCGTTTGGCCGCGTCTTCGACGTGCACGATGTCGGCCTGCTGCAAATCGCTTTTGGACGGCGCCGACATTGCGCAGGCGAACAACAGGCGCAGCAGACCGGGATCCACGGCGCGCTCGGTATAACGGCGATGCGACCGATGTTCGAGCATGCGCGCGAGCGAATCCGCGCCGGGCTGATCGGCGGCAGCCGGGGTCTCGACGCCGAAGCGTTCCGCGCTCGCGCGTGCAATGCGCATTACAGGGTCAGTCATGATGGGGTCCGGAAGTCCGGCCGTGGCCGGTGAAATTGATCAAGTACCGTAGCGAATCGGCGACTTCGCGAGTTTAAGCGCGGCGAGTGCGCTATAGCACGCGAGCCACGCGGTTTTGGGGTTGTCCGGCGCCGGCACGTTCTCGAGCTTGATGCTGATGTTCCCGGTCTTGCCGCGTATCGATATCTGATGTGTGTTGTGCTTGATCGTCGGGTCCGCGACCACCTTCAGCCGCGTGCGATCGAAGCCGATGCCGGCCATCGACAGCACCGCCGCGATATTCACGTTTGCCGGAAAATGCGGCACGCCCTCGCGCGCGGCGCCCTCGAACAATACGGTCGGCTCGCGCATGCCGGCGAGGTCGATGTTCAGGCGTTCGACGTACGCAATGCCGCGCCACGCTGCCGCGGGCTTGGACACGATGATTTCGACCTGATCGACGCCGGCAATGCACGCCGCCTTCAGCGCGTCGAGTCCGCCGATCCCGCCCGACGGCACGTACAGCAGCGCGCCGGTCTTGAGCGCCGCGGCTTCGAGCCGCACGCGCAATTTGTCGTCGGCCAGCGCACCGGCCGACAGCACGATCACCGCCACGCCTGCATCGAGCAGCGGGCCGCAATATTCGCGCACCGCCTCGTGCGAGGCGGCTTCCACCACAACGTCGGGTTGGAGTTTCAGGAGGTCGCCGATTGCGGTCACGCAAGCGACGCCGAACTCGGCCGCCAGCGGTTTCCCGCGCGCGCCGCCTTCGCTGCGGCCGACTATCGCGACGACTTCGGCGGCGCCGAGGTCGCCGCGCCTGATGTGCTCGAGAAAGAGGCGCGCGATGGTGCCGCCGCCGAGAATTGCCACCCGCATGAAGTCTTCACCGTATCTTTGAGGGTCTATTGTGCCATAAGGCGAGGGTCCTTCCCTCGCCGGATCGCATTCAGCCCGCTGCGAACGACCGGCTCGTCTCGCGCACGCAGCGCAGGATGTGCTCGGGTGTCTGCGGCGCGCTGGTGCAGCCCGGCGTCAGCATGAACTTGCGCTTGCCCGCCTGTTTGACCGCATCCTGCATTTCAGCCCGGATCTCGGGCAGCGAGCGCTCGGGGATTTTCTGCTCGTTGATGCCGCCCATCAGGCATTTGCCGGTCATCTTGCGCAAGTCCGCGAGCGAAGGATTTCCGGCCAGGCGGTCCGACACGCTGAACACCTCGACCGGATAGTCGAGCACGCGCCGCATGTCGACGTGGGTGCCGTGGACGTGCAGGATACGCGTCATCCCCTGCATCGCCTCGCACACGCGCAGATCGAACGGCCGCAGGAATGTATTGAACGTTGCGTCGTCGATGCCGCGGTCGCCGGGCGGCGCGATCGCGCCATTGATCGAATAGAGCACCGCGTCGCAACCCGCGCGCTTCAATTCCTGCATGTATTCGCACACGGTGTCGGTGACCGCATTGAGCATGTGCAGGGCTTCTTTCCTGTTGCCATATACGAGCGCCGCGCTGCTGAAGCCGGCTTTGCGCATCACCTGCTGGAACGGGTCGAAAAACGTGTCGACGATCGGCATATCGGGCCCGAAATCCTTGCGCAGCGCGCGGATCAGCTTCAACTGCTCGGCATAATTCGGAATCGTCGCCGGCAGTTTTTCGAACTTGAGCATGTCCCTGGGCGTCGTCAGCGTCTCAAGACCGGCAGGCAGCGGATAACGATAGTCGTGCATCACCTTGCACATGTCCCAGTCGTAGGTTCGCACGTAGGTCGCGTGGCGGCGCGCCGCCTCCTCGCCCGCCAACGCATCGGTGACGAAATGCACCCACACCGTGCACGGCGGATAATCGATGTCGCCGCCGTTGACCGCCGCTTCAAACCGTTGTCGCTTGTTCATGATGCGTTCTTTCTTCGCTGGTTGGTAGATTCAAATCATGCCTGCCGTCAATCCGCGTGGCGCTTGTCGAAATCCCACACTGCCTGGAATCCCATCAATTCGGCGAACTCGTTGAACGGATAAAGCGGCGCGGTCGCCTCGACGCTCGAGCCGTCGCGCTTCAAAGTTTTGTAGATGGAGTCGAGCGCCGCACCCGCCGCGAGAAATCCGGTCGCCGGAAAAATGGCGATCCGGTAGCCGAGCTCTTCAAGCCGCGCCGCGGACAATACGGGCGTCTTGCCGCCCTCCACCATGTTCGCGATCAGCGGCCGCTCGCAGCTCGCGCAGATTTTTTCCATCTCGCGTTCCGATTCCGGCGATTCGACGAACAGGATGTCGGCGCCGGCCCTGGCGTACGCTTCCGCGCGCCGCAATGCTTCGTCGAGCCCGTGCGCGGTGCGCGCGTCGGTGCGCGCGACGATCATGATGTCACCGTCGCCGCGCGCTTCGACCGCGACGCGGATTTTCTTTACCATTTCGGCGGTCGGAATCACGCGCCGTCCGGGCGTATGGCCGCATTTTTTCGGGAATTCCTGGTCTTCGAACTGCACCGCCGCGGCGCCGGCCTTGATATATCCGCTCACCGTATATGCGACGTTCAGCAGCCCGCCGTAACCGGTGTCCGCGTCGGCGATCAGCGGCGTACCCGCGATCGTGCAGATCTGGGTGACGCGCCCGACCATGTCCGTATACGTCGCGAGCCCCGCATCGGGCAGGCCGAGGTAAGAAGCGACCACGCCGAAGCCCGTCATATACAACGCCGGAAATCCCATGCGGTCGGCGATACGCGCCGAAATCATGTCGTAAACTCCGGGCGCGGTGATCAGCCCGGGGGCCGCGAGCCGCGCGCGCAATTCGCCTGCTTTCGATGTCATAGGTGTCCTGTCCGGTGCGGCAGCCGCGTATGCCATACTATCGGCACATGGCACTTGCGCGCGTGAAACCGGATGATAGACCAATCGGCCGCCGCGCATCATCGCCACGGGGAGAAATCATGCGTTCGAGTTTGAATTTAGGGCTGGCTTGCTGCGCCTTCGCCTCGGCAGCCTGCATCACCGGTGCCGGCGCCCAACCTTATCCAAACAAATCGATCCGGCTTATCGTCCCCTATGCCGCCGGCGGTTCGACCGATGCGCTCGCGCGCGCCATCGGCCAGAAACTCGGCGATGCGACCGGTCAGCAGGTCATCGTCGACAATCGCACCGGTGCCAACGGCAATATCGGCACCGACATGGTCGCCAAAGCCAGTCCCGACGGTTATACGCTGCTGATGGCATTCGACGCGACCATGGTTATCAACCCGTCCGCGTACGCCAAACTGCCGTTCGATCCCGTCAAGGATTTCGCGCCTATCACCAAAGTCGCGGCGCTGCCGCTGATCCTCGTCGCCCATCCGTCGTTTCCGCCGAACAACACCAAAGAGCTGATTCCGTATGCGAAGAGCAAGCCCGGCCTGAACTATTCGTCGTCGGGACACGCGAGCACGCCGCATCTGGCGATGCTGCTGTTCGAGCAACGCACCGGCACGCAGTTCACGCACATTGCGTACAAAGGCGGCGGCCAGGCAGTCATCGACGTGCTCGCGGGACAGATTCCGTTGCTCGCCACCGCGATTCCCACGGTGCAGGCGCACATCAAAGCCGGCAAGCTGAAAGGCATCGCTCTGACGAGCGCCAAACGTCACGCGTCGTTGCCGGACGTCGGCACGTTCGCGGAAGCGGGTATCACCGGCTTCGATATTTCCGCGTGGTATGGATTGCTCGCGCCCGCCGGCACGCCGCGCGCAGTCGTGATGCGCGTTCACGACGAAACGGTGAAAATCCTCGCCACGCCGGAAATGAAGGAACGTTTCCAGACCACCATCGGCGGCGACGCGGTGGGCAACACGCCCGAACAATTCGCGGCCAACATCCGCGAGGATATCGAGCGCTGGGGCAAGATCGTCCGCCAGACGGGCATCAAGCTCGAATAAGC
Organism: uncultured Streptomyces sp.; assembly: GCA_964510405.1. GTDB lineage: Bacteria > Pseudomonadota > Gammaproteobacteria > Burkholderiales > SG8-41 > PALSA-1004. The sequence goes on from CAZEAX010000049.1 coordinate 16,024, forward strand.
GCGGCTCTCACGGATACCTGGCCCGGCCGACGCGCGTCGCCTGCGCCTTGAAAAAATATCCCCGCGTGGTCATTGGAAAAATCCGCAGCGTCGCTTAAATCTCCGCCTTGGCCTGCAACTCGCTTATCGAGCGCGCGAATTCGCCGTCCGCGCGTTTGAGCGCGCGCGTGACCGAGCGCGTCCCGCCGAAGGTCGGAATGTACGCCGAGTGCTTGCCCGCGCCGCCAAGCACGATTATGGCGATGTCCTCCGCGCGCTGCACGACCGGTATCAGATCCTCCATTTTCGCGTTCGCATAGCGTCCGCCGAACATGATGCGAAAGCGCCGTTCGATATTCTCGTCGGAAAATTTGCCGAGCGGCACGCGCGCATGCTCGAACAGGAATCGCTGCACGTCCGCCTTCGAGTGGCCTTCGGCGGCGACCGTGGCCGCGTGCTCGGGACCGAACGCGACGAGCGGCTGCGCTTCGTAATACACGTCGTTCGCGCCGGTGATTGCCATGGTGCCCGCGACCATTTTAAGGATACCTTCCGCGCTCGTGCTTTCGTGATCGTTGATATTGTGCGGCCCTTCGGCGGCGAACACGGTGACGGTCGTCGCGTCGCGCGGAAATCCGCGCTCGGCGTGCAACGGCTCCCACGGACTCTCCGCCTCGTTCTCCGCCACGCAGTACGTATACTTCGCCGGCGCACCCATCGTCGCCATGTCGCCGACGCGCGGGATCGCGCCGCCGATGTTGATCAGCGCGAGCCGGATCGCGCGGCCTATCGTAGCGTTGCTCTGCACGCCGGGCCCGAACGCGTTGTGGCTCGAATTGATGGCGAGTTCGCGCGCGATCGGCCCGTTGACGATCACGAGCGGCGCGCACGGATGCGTCGTCGCCTGGATGCCGTAAAGATTGAACGGCTCTTCGCACATCGCTTCGAGCGCCAGCATGACGATCGGCAGGTATTCAGGCCGGCATCCAGCCATGACTGCATTCGCCGCCAGCCGCAGGGGAGTCACTTCGCCCCAGCGCGGCGGCAACCTGGCGGTGACGGCGTCCCACGGACGGTCGCAAAAACCCAGCATGCGCTCCACGCGTTCCGCGGTCGGTGGAATGACCGGCAGCCCGTCGGTCCAACCACGCGCGCGGCAGGCTTCGTTCGCCTGTTCGAGGTCGTCGGGGATATCGAATGCAGCGCCCGGCATGGCCGCGAGTTTTGCGAAATCCGTCATGATGCGCGCTCGCGCAAGACTTCCAGCAACTGCGAGAGGGCCGATTCGGCGCGCGCCTTCACGTCATCGAGCGCAAGCCCGCCAAGCGGATGCCTGATGACGATCAGCGGCAGGTCAGGCACGCCGAGCACTTTCGACTGCGTGCGGCCGAGTTGAACGAACGGCTCGGAACAGATCACGGCGGACGGAACTCCGCGTTTCCGAACTTCTATCATGT
>CAZEAX010000050.1:0-17304 GCA_964510405.1 uncultured Streptomyces sp.
CCCGTCGTTGCCGAAGATCGGGCGCAATTGCTGCAGCAGCGGCTTGAATACCGCCTGGAATTCCGGCGCGTTGTGATGCGTCATCGGCGCCGCGCCCGCTTCGAGCACTTCGCGCGGCACCTGCACGGGACCGGGGGTCAACAGCAGCATCTCGTTCACAAATTATCCATTTTTTAGATTCAAAAAAGCTTTACTGCGAAGGACGCAAAGGAAAACCAAAGGACTGCAAAAAAAATGTCGGCGACTCAATTTAAAACACCTCACGTCAAAAGTGATGCGACAAAATCTTCGTCATTTCTGAACCTTCCCTTCGCGTCCTTGGCGGTTCAAGTTTTTCTAGTTTACTGCATCGTAATGCCGGCCTGCCGGATGGCGGCGGTCCACTTTTCGCGCTCGGCCTGCATGTGCGCGGCGAACTCGCGCGGCGTGCTGCCCACGGCCTCCGTGCCGTCCGCCGCGAGACGCGCCGCCACGTCGGGCTGCTTGAGGCTGGCCGCGATGCCCTGGTACAGGCGTTCGATCGCGGCGCGCGGCGTGCCCGCGGGGGCGACGATGCCGTGCCATTGAGTAACGACGAAACCCGGAATTCCCGATTCGATCATCGTCGGCACGTCGGGGAGCATAGTCGTGCGCTGCGCCGTCGTCACGGCGAGAGCGCGCAAATGCCTCGAGCGCAGCAGGCCGGCCAGCGCCGCCACGCTGGAAATGGTCATGTGAGTGCGCCCGGCGATCATGTCGGGAAACGCCGCGGCGACGCCTTTGTAAGGCACGTGGATCAGCTTGATGCCGGCCGTAGCCGCGAAAAGTTCGGTGGCGAGCTGCTGCAGTGTCGCGACACCCGCCGACGCGTAAGCGACCTTGCCAGGATTCGCTTTGGCATAGGCGATCAGCTCGGCGACCGACGTCGCCGGAAGTTGCGGCGACGCAGCCATCACGTACGGCGCGGCGGCGACCTGCGAGACCGGCGCGAAATCGCGGAACATGTCGTAGCTGGTTTTGTTCATCTCGGCGTAGATGACCTGGCTCACGCTGAAGATTGCGAGCGTGTAACCGTCGGGCGCCGCGCGCGCGGTGATCTCCATCGCGATCGCGCCGCTGGCACCCGGCCGGTTGTCGACGACCACGGATTTGCCGAGATTGTCGGTGAGCAGCGGCGCGACGAGACGCGCGATGAAATCGAGCCCGCCGCCGGGCACCACCGGCGTCAGCAGACGGATCGGTCTTGCCGGATAGTCCTGAGCGACGACGGTCGCCGCCGCAAGCAAGAGCAGCGCGATACCGTACAACGCACGGCGCGGCGTGTTATCCATGACTTCCCCTCCTCGCCGCGCAGGGCCGGCGTGATTTTTCATTATACAATCGGACCCATAGCAAATAAGAGGGAGCACACTTTGGATCGGGGAATCTGGATCAGCTGGTACAACCTGCAGGACAAGGACCGCGACGCCTACCTCGATTGGCTGCACGCGAGCTACATACCGAAGCAGCTGGCGCGCCCCGGCATCAGATGGGCGGCGCATTACGCCTCCGAGGCAAACGTCAAACTGTCCGGCGCCAAGGGACGCCTCTCCAACATCAAGAGCAACGCGGTCCCCACCGGCGACCGGTTTATCCTGCTGTTCGGCGGCGACGATGCGCACGCTTTCGTGCGGCCGGCGCCGCGCGAATTTCACGCGCAACTGCCCGCCGCGGACCGCAAGATGCTCGCGCTGCGGCTCGCCGAGCGCACGAACATCATGACGGAGGAAGCGCGCGTGCACGGCCCGGCGGCGACACAGCCCGCGCCCGAAATGGCGTTGAGCCCGTGCATCCAGATCGGCAGCTTCAATGCGGGCGCCGATCAGGACGAGGACGAACTCGCCGCGTGGTACGCGACGTGGCGCCTGCCGTGCATGGAGAAACTGCCGGGCTGCGTACGCGTGCGCAAGTACGCGTCGGTCGCCGGCTGGGCGAAACACGCGATCCTGTACGAATTCACGTCGGTCGCGGCGCGCAACGAAAACTTTCTCGATCACGAAAGCCCGCACCCGGAACAGGAGGCGTGGAGCGACCGCGTGGTGCGCCAGCTCGTGCACGCGCCCGGCTCGCCCAATCTCGCCAGCCGCATCTGGCCGGCGTGATCCAGTGAGAAGGACAGTTGCGGCGGCGCTGCTCGCCGCGAGTCTGCCGGCGTTTTGCCAGACCGCTTATCCAACCAAGCCGATCAGGCTGGTGGTGCCGTTCGTGCCGGGCGGCAGCACCGATTTGATCGCGCGCGTCATGGGCCAGAAACTCGAAGAGCCCCTGGGCCAGCAAGTCGTCGTCGAGAACCGCGCGGGTGCCGGCGGAAATATAGGAGTGGATTACGTCGCCAAGTCGGCGCCCGACGGATACACGCTGATTTTCGGGCACGTCGGCACGTTCGGCTTCGGCCCTTCGCTGTACCAAAAGCTGCCCTACGATCCGGTCAAGGACTTCGCACCCATCGTGCTGTTCGCGATGGTGCCCAACATGCTCGTCGTGCATCCCGCGCTGCCGGCGAAATCCGTGAAACAACTCATCGCGCTCGCCAGAGCGCATCCCGGCCAGATGAACTACGGCTCTTCGGGCAACGGCAGCGCTTCGCATCTGGCGACCGAGTATTTCAAGCTGCTATCGAAAACCGACATCACGCCGATTCCCTACAAAGGCACGGGACCGCTCGTCACCGATCTGATCGCGGGACAGACTTCGCTCACGATTACCGGCGTGCCGCCGCTGTATCCGTTCGTGCAGTCAGGCCGTCTGCGCGGGCTCGCGGTAGGCTCGGTCAAACGCCTGGCGCTGATGCCCGATCTGCCGACCATCGCGGAGGCAGGCGTGCCGGGTTACGAATCATCGACGTGGTTCGGTCCGCTGGCGCCCGCGAAAACGCCGCGCGAAATCATCGTGAAGCTGAATGCGGAATTAATGAAAATACTGCAGCGGCCCGACGTGCGCGCGCGGTTTGCCGCCGAGGGCATCGAAGCGCTCGGCGGCACGCCCGAAGAGTTCGGCGTTTATGTCAAGGCGGAAATCGAACGCTGGGGCCGCGTGATCAAGGCCGCCGGCGTGGCGCAGCAGTGACGGTCGCGAACGATATGGACAAAGTACCGTCGTTCCCGCGCAGGCGGGAACCCGGAGGCAATAGCGACTTTTCCGGATACCCGCCTTCGCGGGTATGACGATCTTCAGGCGACGCGCTGGGCGCTGCGCCGCGCCGCCGCTTCTTCCGGCAGCGGCACGCCTTCCTGCTCGCAGGAATTCGCGACGTCGCTGATCGTCACCCGCCGCATGTCGCGCACCCAGCGCAGATCGTCGTAATCGGTGCCGCGGTGCATCGTGCAGCGGTTGTCCCACATCACGAGTTCGTTCGGCCGCCAGCGGTGCGTGTAGACGAACTGGCGCTGCGTGACGTGCGCGATCAGTTCGTCGATGAGCGCGCGGCCTTCCGCGTCCGACATGCCGTAAATCAGTCCCGCATGCGACGCGACATACAGCGACTTGCGGCCGTTCTGCGGAATCGTGCGCACCAGCATCTGCGGCACCGGCGGCAGGCGGCGCTGCTCTTCCTCGGTGAATTCGGCAAAGCCGCTGCGCCGGCGCGAATACGCGATGCAATGCTCGGCGACGAGCCCGTGCAGTTTTTTCTTCATCGCCACGGGCAGCGCGTCGTACGCTGCGCGCTGGTCCGCGAACTCGGTGTGGCCGCCGACGGGCGCGACCGTGCGGCCGTAGAGCAGCGAGCACAGGCTCGGCAAAAACTTGAACGAGCTGTCGGTATGCCACAGGCGATTGCCCATTTTGTACATGCGCTGGCGGCTCGTCTCGCCCCAAATTTTGCCATCGGCGGCGAGGTTCGAAATGTCCGCAAACGCGCCGGTGAAACGGCTGGGCGTCGCCTTCGGATCGAGCGTACGGTCCGTCTCGGCGGGACCGAACATCTGCGAAAACGCGAGATGCTGTTCAAGCGTGAGGTTCTGCGCGGGAAATACGAGCACGGCGTATTTCCAGAACGCCTGCTCGATCGCCGCAAAATCGGCCGCATCGAGCGGCTTCGATAAATCGACGTCGCCGATCTCGGCCGCGAAGTTGGGGGTGATGGGTGAAAGGGTGATGCTCATGACTGTCTCCTCCGGTGCGGCTGCGACGCTTACTTGTCCGCGTCTTTGTCCGCGCGCTGTTGAACCTGGTCCATGGCCTGGCCGACTTTCTGCTGGACATGGTCCATAGTCTTCTTGCCTTCCTCGACTTCCTGCTTCTTGATTGCAGCGCCGGTCGCCGCGGTCGTCGCGGTTTCGACACCGCAGCCGGCGAGCGCTGCAATCGCGATGACGACGATGAGTCTATGCATGATGTCCTCCAGACGACGCGGCAACGCTTATTTTACGCGCATCCCCGCGGTTCGTGCGCCTACTCCTGCCGTATCCCCGCATCCTTGATCACGCGCGCCCAGCGCTGCAACTCGTCTGCGATGAGCCGGCGAAACTGCTCGGGCGTGTTGCCCGCGGGCTCGAGCGCGCTGACGGCGAGGCGGTCGTTCATGTCGGGCGCTTTGAGCGCGCGCGCGATTTCATCGGACAGGCGCTTGATCACCGGCTTGGGTGTGCCGCCGACCGACATGACGCTGTACCAATTGCTCACGTTGACATCATTGACGCCGCCCTCGGCGAATGTCGGCACGTCGGGCATGAGCCTGCTGCGCCTGGGCACGGCCGCGGCGAGGATCTTCAGGCGTCCGGCCTTGGCGAGCGGTAGCGCGACCGGCGGGGTCGCCATCGTCGACTGGATCTGCCCGGCAACCACGTCGGAGACGGCGGGACCCACGCTTTTGTACGGCACGTGGATCATGTTGATGCCGGCGCGCAGGCGAAAGAGCTCGCCGGTCATGTGCGAGCCGCTCCCGCTGCCGGCGGAGCCTATGGTCAGCTTGCCGGGTTGCGCCTTCGCCGCCGCGATGAAGTCCCTGAGGCTGGTGGCGTGCGGCAAGCCGGGGTTCGCGACAAAAATGTAGGGTGTCTCGGCAACCACCGAGACCGGGTCGAAATCTTTCAATGCGTCGTACTTCGGGTCCTTGAAGAACGCGATGTTGATGGTGAAACCCGAATCCGCGAGCAGGAGCGTGTAGCCGTCGGGGCTGGCGTGCGCGGCGATCTGGGTCCCCAGCAGCGAAGCCGCCCCCGGCCGGTTGTCGACCACCACCGTCTGCCCCATTTGCTCGGTGAGTTTCTGGCCGATCAGGCGGCCGACGAAATCCGACCCTCCGCCGGCACCGAACGGGACGATCAGCCGGATCGGCTTGTCCGGATAATTCTGCGCAAATGTGATGGATGTTGCGAAAGTCAGTACTGCAAGCAGCGTCATCGATCGTCTCGTCATCGCAACTACCTCCGCATGCGTTTCGTAAAAATCAGGCGCGGGCGGTGCCGAATCCCCCGCCGCCCGGCGAATACACTGTCAGCACGTCGTTCTGTTTCACGCGCACCGAGCCTTTCAGCGGGCCGGGCTGCCCGTTGATCAGAATCTGCGTGCCGGCACCGGGCTCGCCGCCGTTCATGCCTTGCGGCGGGAAGCGCGAGCGGTCGCTGAATATCGAAATCATGGCGCCGTTCTTCGCGCGCACGCGCAATTCGAAAACCTGCCCGTCTCCGCCACGGAACTGACCGGCGCCTCCCGACGCCTCTCGCATCGACTTGCGCTCGATGAGGATGGGTGCGGACGATTCGAGGATTTCGACCGACGTGTTGCGCGCCGAAGAGGGAAACGCGATGCACGAGATGCCGTCCTTGTTCGGGCGCGCGCCCATTCCGCCGGCGATGAACATCATCGAGGAGAACGGGCGCCCCGCGTCGTCCTGCCCGCTGACGACGATATGCGGGCGCGGCGACGCGCTGTCGGCAAGCAGACGGTCGGCGATCTGGTCCTGCGCAAGCGCCTGGGCGAGCGTGCCGAACACCGCGGTCGTCAACAAATGCCCCGTCAGATTGCGCGCGCCGACCGCGGCCGGATACAGCGGATTGAGGATGCAGCGCTCGGGTGCGGTCACTGTAAACGGCCGCAGCATGCCTTCGTTGTTCGGCACCTGCGGGTTGATCGCGCAGATCAGCGGGTACACCGTGAACGCATTGGTATAGACGAGCGGACAGTTGATCGCGCGCTCGACCTGCATCGATGAGCCCGTGTAGTCCATCGCAATGTCGCTGCCTTTGATTGTCAGTGCGGCCGCGATTTTCAAAGGCTTGTCGTAACCGTCGACTTCGTATTCATAGCAGTAGCGGCCGTCCCTGATCGCCTCGATCTTCTTGCGCACCGCGCATTCGGTGAAGGCGTGGATCGCGGCTGCGAGTTCGCTCAGGCTGTCGAGCCCGACTTCCTCCATGAAATCGTTCAACCGCTTCGCTGCGACCGTGCACGACGCCATCATTGCGTAGATGTCGCCGATCACCTGATCGGGCACGCGCACGTTGCGGCGGATGATGTTGAACACGTCGCGGTTCGGCTCGCCGCGCTTCATCAGCTTGCAGATCGGCAGCTGCAGCCCTTCTTCGTAAATCTCGCGGTTCTCCGCGGTCCAGCGCCCGCCCATGTCCGGCGGATGCGCGACCACGCCGCTGAACGCGACGAGCGAGCCGGCGCGATTGAACACCGGCGCGACCATGCTGATGTCCTGCAGGTGTCCGCTGCCTATCCACGGATCGTTGGTGATCACCACGTCGCCCGGATGCCAGCCTTCCTCCTTCATCGCCGCGATGAAATGCCGGATCGTCCTGGGCAGCGTGCCGATGAACGACGGCGCGCTGGTCGTCGATTGGGCGAGCGAATTGCCGTCGCCGTCGAACAGCACGACCGCATAATCCTCCGCTTCCCGGATGATCGGCGAGAACGCCGTGCGCACCAGCGCGGCGGCCGCTTCGTCGACGAACGAAATGATGCGGCTCCACGAAATTTCCATGAATATCGGATCGTCGACGCGTCGCATGGATGATTTTTCCTCAGAATGCGATCAGCAGGTTGCGATAAGCGTCGACCGTGCAATCCTGGCGCGGCCCGATGACCGCCGAGAATTCGCCGGACTGCACGATCGCCGGTCCGGTAAAGCGCGTGCCGGGCGCGAGATCGTCGTGCGCGTAGATCGCGGTGTCGATGAATCCATGCGCGTCCGGAAAATACGCGGGGCGCTTCCTGGCAGGCTTCGCGGTGCCGGCCCGCGGCGGCGCCTTGCACAGTTCGAAATGCGCGTCGTACGCGACGGCACGCACGCGAAAGTTGACGAATTGCACCGGCACTTCCTCGAGATGCCGGCCGTAGAGCTCGTCATAGCCGTCGTAGAACGCACGCCTGACCTCGTGTGCGCGCCCGGCGGTGAGATTGCCCTCGGGCAGAGTGATCGCGCATTCGCTGCCCTGGCCGCGGTAGCGCATGTCGGCCGTACGCACGATTTCGACCTCGGCATCTGGCGTGACGCCGAGATAGCCGCGCGCCTCCGCGCTCATCGCGGTGAGCATGCGGTCGACAGCCTCCCAGTCGACCGCCGCGAGATCGACAAGATGGCTGTGCACGACTTCGAACGACAACGGCGCCGCCAGCAGGCCCACCGCCGACATCACGCCCGCGTTGCGCGGAATAATCAGGTTTGTGACGCCCAGCTTGCGTGCAACGGCCTGCGCGTGCAGCGGGCCGGCGCCGCCGAACGCGACGAACGTGAATGACGCCGGATCCTTGCCGCGCTCGACCAGATGAATGCGCGCAGCCGTCGCCATGTTCTCGTTGGCGATTTCGTGCACGCCCCACGCGACGTCGATCGCGGAAATGTTGAGCCGCGCGGCGAGCCGTTCGGCGGCGGCATTCGCACCTTTAGCATCGAGCGTCATTTCCCTGCCGGCGAAATCTTCCGGGTCGAGATAACCGAGCGTGAGATTGGCGTCGGTCACGGTCAATTGCTCACCGCCGCGCCGGTAACATACAGGCCCCGGGTCGGCGCCCGCGCTGTCGGGCCCGACTTTGAGCAGGCCGTGCTGATCGATGCGGGCAATACTGCCGCCGCCCGCACCGATTTCAATGAGTTCAACGGTCGGCGATTTTATGATGAGCCCGCTGCCCTTCTTGAACCGGTGCAGGCGCGCGACTTCGAGTTGCGACGACAAGGTTGCCGCGCCTTTGGTTACGAGGCCGATCTTGGCGGTCGTGCCGCCCATGTCGAAAGAGACCAGCGTGTCGATGCCGATGGATGCGCCGAGAAAACGCGCCGCCTCGACGCCGGCGGCGGGGCCGGATTCGAGCACCTTGACCGGAAAACGCGCGGCCACGTTTTCGTCCGTCAACCCGCCGCTCGACAGCATGATGTGAAAGCGCCCGCTGAAACCAAGGTCGTTCAATCCGCGTGTAAGCGAGTCGAGATGATGTGCCGTCACCGGTTGCGCGTAGGCATTGGCGACGGTCGTCGACGCGCGCTCGAATTCGCGGATTTCCGGCTGGATCTCGGAGGACAGCGACACTGCAACGCGCGGAAACTCGCGGCGTATCAGTTCGCCGATCGCCTGTTCATGGTGCGGATTGATATAGGAATGAAGCAGGCACACCGCGATCGCCGTGGCGCCCTCGTCGACGAGCCCGCCGACCACGGCGCGCACCTCTTCCAGGTCGAGCTGCGTCATGACCGCGCCGGCGGCATCCATGCGCTCGGTCACTTCGCGGCGCATCGCGCGCGGCACCAGCGGCGGCGGCAGATCGATCCCGAGATCGTAGATGTCGTAGCGCGTCTCGGTGCCCATTTCGATGATGTCGCGAAAGCCGCGCGTCATGATGAGGCCGGTCACCGCGCCCTTGCGCTCGATCAGCGTGTTGGTCACGAGCGTCGTCGCATGGATGAAAAGATCCAGATCGGCGGGCGACTTGCCGTGCTTCTGCAACAACCGGCGCGTGCCGTCGATGATTGCAAGGCTCGGGTCCGCCGGCGTCGTCAGCAGCTTGCCCGTGGCGATGGCGCCGGTGGCGCCGTCGTGCAATACGAGGTCGGTGAAAGTACCGCCGACGTCGACCGCCAGCCTCAGGTTTCTCGACATAGATTATTGATGAGCACCGCGTGGAGGAATTCGATTGTAGCAAATGCATCCGTTGCTCACTCTCCACATAAGCGCGTGCTCCAAGATGGGGCTCCGTGCACCGTTCTGATCCCTCGATTGCGTTTGCGATTTCCTGCTGCTATCGTCATTCCGGATATTGTTGTCCGTCGTCACCCGCTGCGAGGCCACATGAAAATCATTGCTGCAGTTTTGCTTGCGCTATCGGCAGCGCTCGCGTCACCGGCCCTCCTTGCGCAGCTCTGTCCCGAAAAAAATCTCAACTACTGGCAGGGCTTCCCGCCGGGCGGCGAATCAGACCAGTCGGCGCGCCACCAGCAAATCGTGTTGAAACGCAAATGCGCGCTGATCGAAACGATCGTGCAGTACAAGCCCGGCGCGAGCGGCGGGCTCATGTGGTCGCAAATGAACAACCTGCCCGGCGATGGCTACAACATCGTGGGACTCACGCTGCCGCACATCATCCTGCAGCCGATGGAAGGCCAGGTTCAGTACAAGACTGAAGACCTCACGCCGGTCTACTGGTTTCGCTACATGCCGGACGCGATCATCGTACCCGAGCAAAGCGCGATCAAGACCTTCCAGGACCTGATCCGGATGGCCAGGGAACAGCCGGGCAAGCTCACGCTCGCGGGCTCGGGCAGCAATTCGGCGAATCATGCGGCGCACGAGAAGCTCGACCTCATCACCGGCATTCAAACGACGTATGTGCCTTATAAAGGCACGGGCGATCTCGTGCCGGCGGTGCTGGGCGCGCAGGTCACCGGCGCAATGGCGTATTCGGCCTTTGCGGTGAACAACAAGGGCCGCGTGCGCGCGCTCGCGGTCGCAATGGAAAAACGCAGTCCGCAGTTGCCCGACGTGCCGACGTTCCGCGAGCTTGGCATCGACTGGGTTGACGGCGGCTACGGCGGCATCGGCGTGCCGAAATCGACGCCGCTGGAAATACGCCACCGCCTGTCCGACTTGTGGGGCGCGCTCAACAGTGACCCCGAAATGAAAGAACTCGCGACCAAGGCCGGCTTCGATTTGATCGATATCAACATCGACAAGATGGACCGCTTCATGAAGGAGCGCATGCAGGCCTACATACCGGTCGCGAAGCGCATGGGGCTGATCAAGTAGCGGAGCACGCGCCCGCTGCGTCCTGCGGCGATTGGTGTAAAGTCGGGGCTTTAGTTCTGCGCGCTGCCGAAGCGCGGTCCAGCCATGACACTCGAACTCGCAGTCAGCAACGAACCAGCCGCACCAGCGCCCGCCAAGTCGCTTTCGCGCACGATTGCGGAATTCGTGCAGAACGTCGGTTACGCGACACTGCCGCGGCGCCTGCGCGACTTTGCGCGCTTTCACATTCTCGACACTGTCGGCACCGCGCTCGCGGCCACCAAATTCGAATTCGCGCAGCGCGCGCTGAACGGGCTTGCGGCATTGGCCGACGGCGGGTCGGGCACGGTGATCGGCATGGGCGCAACGCTGCCGCTCAAGGACGCCGTGATCATGAACGGCATCCTCGCGCACGGACTCGATTACGACGATACGCATCCGGGCGGCCCGGTACATCCGAGCTCGTCGGCGTTCCCGTGCGCGCTCGGCCTCGCCGAATTTCTCGATCGCAGCGGCAAAGATTTGCTCACCGCCTATCTCATCGCAGTGGAAATATCGACCCGCGTCGGCATTGCGACCAACGGCGCGCTGTTGAAATCCGGATATCACACCACCGGCGTGGCCGGCCACATGGGCTGCGCGCTCGGTGCCGGTCATTTAATGCGGCTCAATGCCGAGCAGCTTGTGTATGCCCAAGGACTTGCGGGCAGCACCGCCTCCGCGCTTGCCGAACATCGCGCCGATGGCGCATGGAACAAACGTTTCCATCCCGGCTGGGCCGGCGCCGGCGCGATCACGGCCGCCAGCCTCGCCCGCAGCGGCTTTCTCGGCACGCGCAAGATCTACGAAGGCCAGGACGGATTGTTCCGCAGTCACGCGGGCACTCATCTTGGCCTGATCAAACCGGATGCGCTGGTCGAAGAACTCGGCTCGACCTGGCGGGCGGAAGAAGTCGCGATCAAGCCGTATCCGGTATGTCACATGCTGCACGCATGCATCGACTCGGTGCTCGCTTTGAAACGCGAGCATCAATTCAAAGTCGACGACATTGCGGAAATCCGCGCGCTGCTGCATCCCGCGGTCTTTCGCAGCGTCTGCGAAAACCCCGACCTGCGGCGCAAGCCGGCGAGCGATTACATCGCGAAGTTCAGCGTCTATTACACGCTGGCCGCCGCGCTCGTGCGCGGACGCTGCGGCTTTGCCGAACTGGAGAGCGAAGCGCTCGGCGATCCGGCGATCCTCGCGCTCGCCGCCCGCGTCACTTACGATGCCGATCCCGACTCGCTGTACCCGGAATATTTCTCCGGCGGCGCCGTCATCACGCTGAAAAACGGCAAAACGCTCAAACATGTCGACAAAATCAATCGCGGCGCCGGCGAGCGCGCGTTGAGCGGCGACGAGATCGGCGCGAAATTCATGGAGAACGCAGAGCTGGTGACGACGCCCGCGCGCGCGCGCGAACTGCGCGATATCGTGCTCGACATCGAGCAATTGAGCGCGCGCGAGCTCGCGCAGGCGCTGCGCCGTCCGTAGTTGCCGCGTTACGCGCCGGCGGCGCGCGCGATTTTTGCGGCGCGGGTCGCCGCTTTCGGCTCGCTGAGTGACCGCAGGAGACTGCCGCGATTGGCGATCCCGGGATCGACGCCGAGCGCCGCGAACGCCTGCCACGCGCACGCCTGATTCACGCCGTAGACAGGCTTGCCGATGTCGCGCTCCAGAAGGTCCACGACCTCGAGCGCGCGCACCTGCGTGCACGCGATGAAAGTCGCTTCGGCTTTGGCATGATCGAGGGTTTTGGTTTTTGCATAGATATCTGCGGGCTCGATCTTCGCGTGATCGAACATGTCGAGCATGTCGAAGGTCGCGAGTTCGACGACTTCGATGCCGCATGCCGCGAGAAACTGTTTGAGCCGCTCGTTGGTCGCCTGCACGTAGGGCGTCACGACATTTACGCGGCGGATGCCGTTCGCAGTCAGGCAATCCGCCATCGCGCCTGCCGCGGTTACCGCCGGCGCTTTGACGATTGCAGAGAGCTCGCGTTTCACGCGCTCGTTGCCCGCCGGCCCTTCATAGAAGCTGCTGCTCGTGCAGCCCCATACGACGACACCCGGCTCTCCCTTTGCCACCTCGGCGGCGGCGGCGAGACTCGCCGCTTCCATTTCACGCAGCGCTTCGGGCGTGCCCGCGCGCTCGGTCGGCACGCGCGTGGTGTGCACCGACACGCCGGGCGGCACGAGTTGCCAGAATTCCGGCTCCATCACCGTATTGATCGCCGTTGCGAGAAGGCCGATGCGGCCGCGCCATCCGTACATGTTTTCGTCCTTTGCCAGATCCACCGCAACTATACCCCGCCGAAATGCGAATTCAAACCCGCAGCCGCGGGCGCGCGGCGCTAGAATTGCGCATCGATTCCCGGACGCCCAGATGAAACGCATCGTCATACTTCTGTTTGCGCAGACCTGCCAGTGTGCGCTGGCCGCCGACAATTACCCGGCGCGGCCAGTGCGCGTGATCGTGAATTTTCCGCCGGGTGCGGGCGTCGATATCGCGACGCGCATCGTCACGGCCAAGCTCGGCGAAACGTTCGGTCAGCAGTTCGTGATCGACAATCGCGCGGGCGCCGCCGGCAACATCGGCGTCGAACTCGCTGCGCATGCCGCGCCCGACGGTTACACGCTTTTGAGCGCCACGGCGGCCGCGGCGATCAGTCAGACGATCTTCAGCAGGATTTCGTACGATCTCAATCGCGACTTCGCACCCGTCGCGATGATCGCTTCCGCGCCCTTCGTGCTCGCGGTGCATCCGGCGCTGCCCGCCAAATCATTGCAAGAACTCATCGCGCTGGCAAAATCGAAGCCCGGTCAACTGACGTACGCAACGCCCGGCACCGGCAGCTCGCCGCATCTCGCATTCGAGCTTCTCAAGATGCAGGCCGGCATCGACGTGCTGCACGTGCCGTATAAAGGCATGGTGCCCGCGGTCACCGATGTGATCGGCGGCAGTGTGTCGATGACGCTCGGCAATACCCTCACCGTGATGCCCAACGTGAAGAATGGCCGGCTGCGCGGCATCGCAATCACGACCGCAAAACGCAGTGCAATCGCACCGGAATTGCCGACATTTTCAGAGGCGGGCGTCCCCGGCTTTGAATCCGGCACGTGGTATGCATTGCTCGCGCCGGCAAAAACGCCGCGCGAGATCATCGCGAAGCTCAACAGCGCGGTCGTGAAGATCGTGCACGAGCCCGATGCCAGGGCGAAGCTGCTCGCGCAAGGCGCCGAGCCGCTCGACGGCACGCCGGATCAGATCCGCCAGTACCTGCGCGACGAAATCGCGAAATGGGGGAAAGTCGCCAAAGCTTCCGGGGCGAAGTTCGAATAGCCATCGTTGACGGCTATCGGTCAATCCGGCCCTTTGCGGTTCAAGACTCTGGCCCGTGCGTCCTTCGCGTCCTCTGCGGCAATGCTTTACTCCGGCTTCGCGCCCGCCGCCTTGAACACTTTGCCGCGCATCACGATCTCCTCGTGCACGAGCTTGTCGAATTCCGCCGGTGTCGACGACTTCGGCACGGCGCCGGTGGCGACGATGCGCTCGGCGACTTCCGGCAGCTTAAGGATGCGCGCAACTTCGACCGAGACTTTATTGATGATGGTGCGCGGTGTTCTGGACGGCGCGAATATGCCGTACCAGCCGTCGTATTCGAACCCGGGCAACGCAGCCTCGGCTATCGTCGGCAAGTCCGGCAGCAGCGCGAGACGCTCCTTCGTCGTCACCGCGAGAGCCAGCAGCCGTCCGCTTTTGACGAGCGACATCGCGGGCAGCACGGGCGCGGTCATGTACTGGATGCGGCCGCTGATCACGTCGTTGATCGCTTCGGGCGTGCCGCGGTACGGCACGTGCACGGCGTTGATGCCCGCCGCGAGCTTGAAGAGTTCGCCCGCGTAGTGGGTGCCGCTGCCGATTCCCGACGAGCTGAAATTCAGCTGTCCCGGTTTTTGCTGCGCGAGCGCGATCAGCTCCTTGACCGTTTTGATGCCGAGGCCGGGCGCCACCACGAGCACGAGCGGCGTGCTCACGACCTGTGTCACGCCGGAAAAATCTTTCACCGAATCGTACGGCAGCTTGTCGTACAGCGCGGCACTCCCGGCGAATCCCGACGACGTCAGCATCATCGTATAACCGTCGGGCGCCGCGCCGGCGACAATGCTGCCGGCAACGGTGCCGCCGGCGCTCGGCCGGTTGTCGACGACGATTTGATGACCCCACGCTTCGAGAAGTTTCGGCCCTATCAAGCGCGCGAGGATGTCGCTCGCGCTGCCGGGCGTGAACGGCACGACCATGCGCACCGGACCGGTCGGATAGGTCTGCGCAGCCGGCGAGGCGGCGGAAATTAAAAGGAGGCTTGCTGCAACCGGCACGTGCACATAACGCATCGCGACCCCACCGTAGTTTATTCCTTGCGAATGCCCGCTTCGCGCCTTATTCGCGGCGTATTCCCGCTTCCTTGATCACTTTGCGGAACCGCGCGACCTCGGCAGCCATATGGCGATCCAGTTCGGCGGGCGTGCCACCCACCGCCTCGGAGCCGTCTGCGGCGAGACGCTCTTTGACTTCCGGCGCCTGCAAGCCGCGCACGATCACCTCGCTCAGACGTTTGACGAGCGCGGCGGGCGTTGCCTTCGGCGCGACAACGCCATACCAGCCTATCGTTTCATAACCGGGCAGCGTTTCGGCGATCGCCGGCACGTCGGGTGCGGCCTGCGAGCGCTTTAGCGAGCTAACGGCGAGCGCGCGCACTTTGCCCGCGCGCACCAGCGGCATGCCGGACGTGATGCTTGCAAACACGAGCTGGACCTGGCCTCCCGCCAGATCCGCGAGCGCCTGCGGCGGCCCCTTGTACGGCACGTGTGCAAGCCTGATGCCCGCAGCCGAACAGAATACTTCCGTCACGAGATGATTCGAGCCGCCGATGCCGGTCGACCCGTAATTGAGTTTGCCGGGTTGGGACTTCGCGAGATCGATGAATTCGCGCACGGTGCGCGCGGGCAGATTCGGCGTCACCGCCATCACGTAAGGATTGCGCGAGACTAGACTCACGCCCGCGAAATCGCGCACGACGTCGAACGGCAGCTTGTCGTCGAACGCGGTCGCGGACAACTGCGCGACCGCGAGCATCATCAGCGTGTAACCGTCGGGCGGCGCTTTCGCGAGCATCTCCGCCGCAATCGCGCCCGTCGCACCGGTGCGGTTGTCGACCACCACGCTCTGCCCCAACGCTTCGGACATTTTATGCGCTACGGTGCGCGCAGCGAGATCCGACCCGCCTCCGGCGCTGAAGCCGGCAAGCATGCGGATCGGACGCGTTGGATAGTCGGCTGCCGAACCGGCGACCGGCACGGCGAAAAATGCAGCGATGAGCGCTGAAAGTTTGTTCATGTTTTACGAACTACGTCGTTGTCGGCAGTCAGCGAGCTCGCGCATCAATGAATCGTATAGCCGCCGTCGATGCAAATGTCTTCACCCTGCAAAAAGGTTGCTTCAGTCGTCGCGAGGTACAGCGCAAGATCCGCAATCTCCCAAGGCTCGCCGAAGCGGCCCGACGGCTGGTAATTTTTGATCCGGCGCGCCACCTCCGCTGGGTTGTCTTTCATGCGATCGAGGATCGGTTGGGTCTTCACGGGGCCGGGACTGATCGAGTTGACGATGATGCCTTTCGACCCGAGCTCGTAGGCCATTGATTTGGTGAGGTGAATAAGCGCCGCTTTCGTGAGCCCGTACAGCGCCCGCTGCGCAAACGTAACGCGGCCGAGCTGGCTCGCGATGTTGATGATGCGTCCGCCGCCCTGCCTGCGCATGATCGGCACCACGGCCTGGCCCGCGAAGAAGGGCGCCGCCAGATTGACCGCGACCGTGCGATTGAATTGGGCGCGCGTGTATTCGCCGAAATTGTAAGGAGCGCGGATGCCCGCGTTGTTGACGAGCACGTCGACTCGGCCAAACACTTTTTTGGCTTTCGCGACCATCTGCTCGGCTGCGCCGGATTTGGCAAGATCGAAGACGCCGTACTCGATACGGCCGGCATCCACGTAGCTTCTGCATTTCTTTTGCGCCGCCTTCAGTTGCTCGACGGTGCCTTCAGCGACGAGAAACACCGATGCACCGGCCTGCGCAAAACATTGTGCGATGGCGTTGCCGATTCCTTTCGGGGTCGATGCCCCGGTCACGATGGCCACCTTGTTTTTGAGCGATCCCATTGTGCGGTCCCGTCACGACGCCGTGGCGAATAATTTCGTTTTGATTGCGACCTGCTCGTCGCGCGCCTGGTTGTAGCGGAGGATTGCGTCCTCACGGAATTGCCTGATCTCGGGATCGAAATCGAAACGCGGCCGCGGCTCATCGTCGAAATGGTTGAAGCGGTCGACCCCGCGCACCAGCCCGGCGGTATGCCTGACGGTGCCGGTGCAGCGCACGGAAGTCGGAATGTAGCTCGCGCCAAGCCCGATGCGGCGGCGCGACGAATTGTTGGGCTCGGAGTAATGCACGAGGCGGGTATGGTGCAGCGACATTTCTCCAGGTTGAAGATCAATGCTTCTGACGTCGCTCGAATCGAAGGCCTCGACGATGTGCTGCCCTTTCGACAGCAGGCTGCCGTTTCCCGGCGCATCAGCGTGCTTCAATTGACCGAGCTTATGGCTGCCGGCGACGTACTTTACGTTGCCATTCTCCTCGACGCTGTCGGTCAACGCGATCCACGCTGTTATCTGCACCGCAGGATCGAGCGGGAAATACGTCGAATCCTGATGCCATCCCACAAAAGACGGATCGCGCGCATTTTTCTTCCACACGGTCAGGTTGTAGAGCCGGATGTCGGGACCGATGATGTCTTCGACAGCATCCAGCACCACGGGATCGCGTATCAGCTCGTCAACCCACTTCAAAGAGAGATGCGACTTGGTGCGCAGAACTTTGGCAAAATCGGCGCCGTATTTGCGTTCCCCTTCCTCGAGCGCCACCAGACATTGCGCCGCGCGCTCTTTTGAGATGACGCGAATCGGATGAGTGGCGCCCTCTTCGTGGTACTGCTTCACCTGCTGCCCGGTCAGTATCTTCACTCAGGAACCCT
>CAZEAX010000051.1:0-17128 GCA_964510405.1 uncultured Streptomyces sp.
GTCGCGGAAGCGCTTGCGACACCGATCGCGGGTGGCGAGTACGTATATGGTCTCGCGCCTTTCCGTCACATGCTCGCGGCGCGCTCGGTCGACATCGTGATGATCGACGTGCTGCGCTCGGGCGGCATCACCGGCTGGATGAAAATCGCCGGCATGGCCGAAGCGTTCAACGTGCCGGTGGTCAATCACCTGTGTCCCGAACTCTCGGTGCATCTCGTCGCGGCGATTCCGCACGGCCTCACGGTCGAATACATGCCGTGGTCGGGCCGCATGTTCGAGGAAGTCCCGCAGCCGGTCAAAGGCGAACTCGTCGTGCCGACCAAACCCGGGCACGGCTTGAAGTTCGACCAGGCCGCGTTGAAGCGCTACGGAGTCGCTTGATAATATCCGCGCGATGAGCAACTACCAGCCCGGCATACTCGCACCGGTTCCGCTGCATGGACGGTATCTCACGTTCCGGCTTAAATCGCGTCCGCAAGCGCGGCGCGCTCTGCGCGCGCTGAGCGGCGTCGCGGATGGCGACAACTGCGTCGTTGGTCTGGGCTTGTCCTTGTTGCGCGCTCTCGACTCCGCGATCCCCGGCATGCGCCGCTTTCCCGCGTCCGCGCGCGCGCCGTCGACGCCGGCTGCGTTGTGGTGCTGGTTGCGCGGCACCGATCGCGGCGACGTCTTCCATCGCAGCCGCGCGATCGAGCACGCGCTCGCGCCGGCGTTTGCGCTGGACGCGGCGATCGATGCTTTTCGTCATGACACCGGCCGCGACCTGACCGGTTACGAAGACGGCACCGAAAATCCCAAAGGCAAAAAAGCGCCGGCTGCCGCGCTCGTGAGCGGCGCGGGCGCCGGCCTCAACGGTTCGAGTTTCGTCGCCGTCCAGCAATGGGTGCACGACTTCGATCGCTTCAACGCGATGAGCGGCAAGCGGCAGGATGACAGCATCGGCCGCCGCAAGCGCGACAATTTCGAACTCGTCGACGCGCCGAAGTCGTCGCACGTGAAGCGCACCGCGCAGGAAAGTTTTACGCCCGAAGCGTTTCTCATGCGCCGCTCGATGCCGTGGAACGACGCGACGCGCGCGGGACTGATGTTCGTGGCGTTCGGCCGCTCGTTCGACGCGTTCGAAGCGCAATTGAACCGCATGGTCGGCGGCGAGGACGGCATCGTCGATGCGTTGTTCAGGTTCACGCAGCCGGTCACCGGCGCGTATTTCTGGTGCCCGCCGGTCAAGCGCGGGCGGCTCGATCTGTCGGCGGCTGGCGCTTAAAACCCGAAGCCGCGTAATTGGCGGTTAATTGCAGTCATTTTTGCGACCCGTGGCGACCCGTTCGACCAGACCGGTTTCCACGCTGTATTCGAGCGTCACGCGTTCTTCGTCGCGGCAGCCGATTCCCGGAACCGGGTGCGCGCAATCGACCGACCTGAGGAGTGAGCCCGCGTACTGGCCGGAGTCCTTTCCGCATGCGAACCCCTGTCCGGAAAGTACTGTCCGCGCGTCCGCGAGCGGCATTTTCACCAGGTTCATGTCCGCGATATCTCTGCGCAGCTTGAAATCATCCCGCGCGACAGTCGCGCATCCGGTCAAAAACACGGCGATGAGCCAAAAGCCAGGACGGAAAATACTCACGCGCCTGAGCTTCAATCTGGTTTCAACCCCACCTGTTGCGCAACCTTGCCCCACGTGTCCATCTCCCGTTTCACGAAAGCGGAGAATTCCGCGGGCGTGTTGCCCACGGGAATCGCGCCCTGCACGGACAACTTCTCACTCATGTCGGGCAGGTTGACGATGCGTGCGATTTCGCGGCTCAACTTGTTGAGCACGTCTTTCGGCATGTTGCCCGGTGCGAACACGCCGTACCATTCGTAAGTATCGAAGCCCGGCAAGCCGGATTCGGCGAACGTCGGCGTGTCGGGCAGGCCGGGCGAGCGTTTCGCCGCGGTGGTCGCGATCGCTTTCAGACGTTTGCTGTTGATGTGCGGCAGCACGCCGGGCGGGCCGCTGATCAGAAACTGGATCTGGCCGCCGATCAGATCGGCGATCGCCGGCGCGCCGCCTTTGTACGGGATGTGCGTCATGTTGATGCCGGCGGTGATCTTCAGCATTTCCATCGACAGGTGGCCGGAGGTGAGCGGTCCCGGCGAGCCGTAATTGAGCGTGCCCGGCTTCGCCTTGGCGAGCGCGATTACTTCTTTGAGATTGTTGGCGGGAACGCCGGGAAACATGGTCATCACGCCGGGCACCATCACCATCAGCGACACCGGCGTTAAATCCTTGAGCGTGTCGTACGGCAGATTTTTCAGCACGAACGGATTGACGATGGTCGGCGTCAGCAGCGTGCCGATGGTGTAACCGTCGGGTGTTGCCTTGGCGACGGTGTCGGTGCCGATGATCATCGCGCCGCCGGCGCGGTTGTCGACGACGACCTGTTGCTTCCAGGCTTCGCCCATTTTCTGCGCGACGAGCCGCGTCACGATGTCGGTGGTCGCGCCGGCCGGCACCGGCACGATCCAGCGGATCGGGCGCGCCGGATAATTCTGCGCATGCGCGGGCGCAACGGGCGCGAGCGCCGTCGCGATTGTCAGGGCGATGGATGTCGAATGTATGAACCGGCGCATGACTTTCCTCCACGTGGGATCGGGCTTTTTGGAACCTGTCTCAAAAACAATTTGGAACCGCCGATAAACGCAGATGAACGCAGATAAGCTCAAGTGACATTTCGTTGGTTCGGGCCAAGGTCTCGAATTATATCGACGTTAATCTGCGTTTAGCGACGGTTGCTTGTCGGGGTAGTGTTTTTGAGATGAGTTCTAGTTTGATCGCATCTTAGCAACAAAGCGCCGCCGTGTTGAGAAGCGGCGCGCTTTCTTTGTTATCATCGACGCGCTGAAATCACGGGAGAAAGCCTTGCAGCGCAAAGAACTCGGAATCGCAGTCGTAGGCTCGGGCCGGATCGGCACCTTGCGCGCGCGGCTCGCGGCGAAACATCCGTCGGTGGGCTTTCTCGCGATATCGGACCAGGACCCGGCGCGCGCCCGCGCACTGGCCGAGCTGACCGGTGCGGATTTTCATTCGGGCAGCAACGACGAAGTGATTTCGC
Source organism: uncultured Streptomyces sp. (assembly GCA_964510405.1). Taxonomy (GTDB): domain Bacteria; phylum Pseudomonadota; class Gammaproteobacteria; order Burkholderiales; family SG8-41; genus PALSA-1004. Next base: position 3,096 of record CAZEAX010000051.1, read on the forward strand.
GGCCGGAAGTCACCGCGGTATTCGTGTCCACTCCCGAAGGCGAACACGCGGCGCCGGTGAAGAAAGCGCTCGAGCTCGGCAAGCCGGTGCTCGTCGAGAAGCCGCTGGCGCTGACGCTCGCCGACGCCGACGACATCCTCGACACCTGGCGCAAGACCGGCGGCCATCTGCGCATCGGCTACAGCCGGCGCTTCAAGGAATGTTTTCTGCGCGCGAAGGAGCAGATGCTGCACGGGCGCCTCGGGCGCGTCGTCGGCGGCACCGCGCGCGTCTACAATTCGCGCGCGCAGGCTTTTTCGATACTCAAGCGCTCCGCGCACGCCACGCCCGTCTTGGACGTGCTCACGTATTACGTCGACCTCATGTGCTGGTTTCTCGAAGGCAACCCGCCGGTGGAAGTCGTCGCGCGCGGGCAGATGGGTGTATTCAAAGAGGCGGGCTACAACGCGCACGACGTGACGTGGGGCATCGTGACGCTGCGCGACGGCGCGGTGATCAATCTCGGCGTGAGCTATGCACTGCCGGCGCGCTACCCGACGCTCGGGCAATCCGACCGTGTCGAACTGCTCGGCGCCGAAGGCACGATGATCATCGACGACGATCACATGGACCACCTGCTGTTTTCGGAGCGCGGCATTCCGCATGCGTACGTGCCCGATCACAGCGTCGAGATGGCTTTCCTCGGCAGCAATACCGCGGGCGACTGGGCGTGCGGCGATTTCTGGGGCCCGCTCGGCAACGAGACGCGCTCGTGGCTCGACCACCTGATCACCGGCGCGCCGACCATGCACACGACGCCCGAGCAGGCGCGCATCACGCTCGAGACCACGATTGCGATCGAGCGCGCGGCGACGACCGGCCAGACGATACGGCTGCCGCTGGAGACGTGAGGCGAAAGAGCGGCGATTCAGCGATTAAGGAATTCGGTAATTGGTTTCCCAATCGCTCAATCGCTTAATCACTCAATCACTCAATCACTCAATCACTCAATCACTCAGGCAAGGACGAGGCGTGAGCTACATTGCTATATTGTTCGCAGCGTTGGCAGTTAGTGGCGGCGCATGGGCGCAGGACTATCCGACGCATCCGGTTCGCCTGATTTCGCCGAATCCCGCCGGTGGTGCGAACGATACGATTGCGCGCATCGTGGTCAACAAGTTGACGGAAGTGCTCGGCGTGCAGGTCGTGATCGACAATCGCGGCGGCGGTGGCGGCGTGATCGGCGGCGAGATCGCCGCGCATGCCGCCCCCGACGGCTATACGCTGCTCGCGGGCTCGGTGTCGACGCATTCGTTCGCGCCGCTGATACACGCCAAGCTCGGTTACGACCCGGTGCGCGACTTTGCGCCGATCTCGTTGTTTGCCATCGCGCAGAACCTGCTGGTCGTGAATCCGGCGGTGCCGGCCGCGAACGTGCGCGAACTCATCGCGCTGGCGAAGGCAAAACCGGGTACGCTCAACTACGCATCCGGCGGCACCGGCTCGACGAGTCATTTCGCGGTGGCGTTTTTCGTGAGCGCCGCGGACATCATGCAGCAGACCGTGCACGTTCCCTACAAGGGCGGCGCGCCCGCGATCACGGCGACCATCGGCAACGAGACACAGTTCTATTTCGGCCCGATGGCGGGCGGCACGATACCGCATGTGAAGGCGGGGCGCCTGAAAGCGCTCGCCGTCGGCGGGGCCAAGCGCTCGCCCGTGTTGCCCGATATACCGACGGTCGCCGAGTCCGGCGTGCCTTCGTACAAGAACGCGGGCTGGTTCGGCCTCTTTGCGCCGGCGCATACGCCGCCGCCGATCATCGCGCGGCTCAACCACGCCGTCGTGAAATCGATGAGTTCGCCTGACGTCGCGCAGAAATTCCTCGACCTCGCGGTCGATCCGGTGAGCGGCACGCCCGAAGAGTTGCGCCGTTTCGTCGTCGAGCAGCTCGAGTTTCATCGTAATATGGTCGCCAGGCTCGGCATCAAATTCGACTGACGCAGATAGATTTATTCCGGGAGGCAAGCATGCGATACCCACTGTCCGTAGTCATACTGTTTGTTGCAGCGACGTTCGTATACGCGCAGGCGCCCGTTGACGACGCATTGCAGCGCGGGCAGCGCAAGGCCGGTGCCGCATACAGCGAATTGCAGAAAGCGGAATTCGAGACGAAACAGGTGGAGCAGGAATACCGCCAGGCGGACGCCAGCCACAAGGCCGCGCAGAAACGCGCCGATGAATTGAAGGCGCAGGCGGAAGCGGCGCAGAAAAAATTCGAGGCCGCGAAAGGCCGCGAAGCCGCCGCGCGCAAGACCTACGACGCCGCGGTCGAAGCGGTCGATAAAATCAGCCATCCCGCAGGCAAGAAAAAATAACCTCGGTCAATTTCCGGCGGGCACCCGGCACTGCAGCAGTGCGCACGGGTGGCCTGCGCCGTACGTGCGCCTCCCTATGAGATTCACGCGTTGCGCGTTTGACACCATCTGGCGGCTAGATTATAAAAGGGGTTCGAGTAATGAACCCGCGTTCCGTGCGGACGCAGGTCCCCGCCGAAATTTATCCAGCGCAGCATCTTCCGGAGAATCCGCTTGAGCCGTATCGGTTTGCTGGTCCCATCCTCCAACACCACGGTGGAGCCGGAGTTCTATCGCGCGCTGCCCAACGAAGTCACGCTGCACGTGGCGCGGCTGCATCTCTCGCAGATCGCAACCGATTCGATCGCGGGCATGGTGAGCGACATCGAACAGCGCAGCCGCGATCTCGCGACCGCCGACGTCGACGTCATCGTGCTGGGCGCCGCGGCGCCGAGTTTTTTGAAAGGACTCGGCTACGACCGCGAGATGGCGAAGAAAATCGAAGCGGCTTCGGGCAAGCGCGCGACGACCACGTCGACCGCGCTGGTCGAAGCGCTCAAGCATCTCGGCGTGTCGCGCGTGGTGCTGGGCGCCGCGTACGACGACAAGGTCAACGCGATCGCGAAAAATTTTCTCGAAGTCAACGGTTTCAACGTGCTCGCTGCGCACGGCCTGGGTCTCGTCGACAACCTGGTGGTCGGCCGGCTCGATGCATCGAGCGCGTACGATCTCGCGCGGAAAATCGACCGCCCCGATGCAGAGGCGATAGTGCTCGCGTGCACCAACTGGAAAACGATGGACGTGATCGAGCGCCTCGAGCGCGAACTTAACAAGCCGGTGCTGTCGACGACGCAGGTCAGCATCTGGGCGGCGCTGCGCGCGATCGGCCGCGTCGAAGGCGTGCCGGGTTACGGACGGTTGTTGCGCGACCTCGCCGCGCCGAGCAAACAAACGCAGTTAGCTTAGTGATTAAGTAATTTGGCGATTGAGGGATTGAGTGGTTAAAGCCAAATCACCTAATTGCTAAATCACTTAATCACTATTTTTTCGGAGAAGAAATCATGTACGGATGGCGTGGACGTATCGGGTTGCTGGTGCCGTCGATCAACACGACGATGGAAACTGAATTCTGGCGCATCGCGCCCGAGGGCGTGTCGGTGCACACCGCGCGCATCGCGGGCGGGCGCGAAGGCACGCCGGAAGAGCTGCGCAACATGGAAAACGCGAGCAAGAAGGCGGCCGAGGAAGTCGGCATGGTCGAGCCCGACGTCGTCGTTTACGGCTGCACCAGCGGCAGCTTCTTCGAAGGCCCCGCGTGGAACAAGAAGATTTGCGAGCAGCTCACCGCGATCACCAAGGCGCCGACCGTCACCACGGCGGGCGCGATGGTGGCCTGCCTGATGGCCGGCGGTCACAAGAAGGTCGACGTGGTCACGCCGTACGTCGAAGTGACCAACGAGCGCCTGAAACAATTCGCCAAGGCGCACGGCGTCGAAGTCGCGAAGCTCGGCACGTTCGACATGCTCGACATGTTCGACCACGCCAAGATCCTGCCCGAGGAAATCTACGCGAAGGTCAAGGAAATGACGACGCCGGACTCCGAGGCCGTGTTCGTCGCGTGCACGCAGTTGCGCGCGCTCGAAGTGCTCGACATGCTCGAGCGCGATCTCGGCAAGCCGGTTTACTCCGCGGTGCATGCTTCCGCGTGGCAGGCCTACGCGGCGATGAACGTCGATCCGAAAATCATGGATTGTGGCAGCCTCTTGCGCAAGCTCTCGGAACCCGACTCGCACAAGATCGCGGTCAAGCACCTGCGCTCCGCGTAGCCTGCAGGATAAAAATGGGAAACAGCATGACATTCAGCAAACGATGGACGCTTGCAGCGTGCGCAGTTCTGTTATGCGGCGCGGTGCACGCGGAAGTGAGCGAAGTCAAGATCACCAAGCAGTTCGGCGTCGGTTTTCTGCCGCTGATGGTGATGGAAGACCAGAAGCTCGTCGAGAAGCAGTCGAAGGCGGCGGGACTGCCCGAAGTCAAAGGCGTGTTCATGACGCTTTCCAATCCGGCGGCGATGAACGACGGACTCTTGTCCGGACAGATCGATTTCGGCACCAACGGGCCGCCCGCGGTGATTACGATCTGGGCGCGCACCAAGGGCACCGCCAACGAGGTGAAGGGTGTCGCGGGCATGGTGCTGACGCCGATGTGGCTCAACGTCAGCAATCCGGCGATCAAGAGCATCCGCGACTTCACGGAGAAGGACAAGATCGCAGTCACCGCGGTGAAGGTGTCGATCCCCGCGATCATCATGCAGATGGCGGCGCTGAAGGAATGGGGCAAGGACAGCTACGCGAAACTCGATCCGCTGACGGTGTCGATGTCGCACCCCGACGGCATGGCGGCGTTCCTGTCCAAGCGCGACGTCACGGGGCATTTCACGTCGCCGCCGTTCATGTACAAGGAACTCGAGCAGCCCGGGATTCACCGCATCATGAGTTCCGACGACGTGATGGGCGGGCCGACGACGTTCTCCAGCCTGTATTCGACCAGCAAGTTCCACGATGCGAACCCGCGCGTCTACAAGGCGGTGCTCGCCGCGTTTACCGAGGCGATCGCGCTCATCAACAAGGACAAGAAGCAGGCGGCGGAAATTTATTTGCGGGTTACCGGCGACAAGAAGAGCACGGTCGCGGAAATACAGAAGGATCTCGAGGACCCGAACATTGTGTTCACCGCCACGCCGCGCAACATCCAGAAATACGCGGACTTCATGTTCGAGGTCGGCTCGATCAAGACCAAGGCGAACTCGTGGAAGGACGTTTATTTTCCCGAGATTCACAACCTGCCGGGCAACTGACGCGCGGCGGACCCGGGAAGGCGAAGGGCGGGCGGTCCCCGCCCTTTTGATTTGCACTACTGAACGGAGAATCAATTGGCTGAAGCAACACTCACCGACGTCGTCGTCGTCGGCGGCGGCGGCACGGGGCTCGCGGCGGCGTCGGAAGTCGCGCGGCTCGGACGCAAAGTAATACTGCTCGAAAAAAATCCGCAGACCGGCGGCTCGACGTCGTGGTCCGTCGGTTCGGTCACCGCGACCAATACGCCGCATCAGAAAAAAGCCGGCATCAAGGATTCCGCCGACGAGCATTTCGAGGATCTCGCGCTGCACGCCGGTGCGCTCGCGCCCCGCGACAACCTCGCGCTGCGCCGCATCCTCGTCGACCATACGACCGAAATGCTCGACTGGCTGATGTCGCTTGGCGTGGTGTTCGTGGGGCCGATGCCGGAACCGCCCCACCGCTACAACCGCATGCACAACGTGGTGCCGAATTCGAAATCGTTCGCGTATCACCTGACCAAATATTGCCGCAAGCTCGGCGTGGACATCCGGCTCAACACCGCGACCCAGCGCATCATCACCGAGAACGGCCGCGTGGTGGGCGTCGAAGCGCGCCTGCCCGACGGCACGCTGCACGAGTTTCGCGCGAAGGGCGGCGTGATACTCGCCGCCGGCGATTACAGCAACGGCCGCGATATGAAAGCGCGCTTCGCGTCGCCCGATGTGGTTGAAGTCGATGCGGTAAATCCGACCGCGACGGGCGACGGCCACCGGATGGCGCTCGAACTCGGCGCGACAGTCGTCAACGGCGACATCGTGCGCGGGCCCATCATGCGCTTCATCCCGCCGACGCGTGCCAACCTGATCCAGAAGCTGCCGCCGACGAAAATCATCGCGCAGCTGATCGCGTGGACGATGGGTCATCTGCCGCAATGGATGTTGCGGCCGTTCCTGATGAGCTTTCTGACGACCGCGCTCGGGCCGTCGCCGGATCTCTACAAGGAAGGCGCGGTGCTCATCAACAAGAACGGCCAGCGCTTCACCGACGAGCTCGGCAAACCCAACCTCTACACGGCGAAGCAGCCCGACCGCATCGCGTGGATCGTGTTCGATCACCAGCTCGCGCAGAAATTTTCCGGCTGGCCGTACTTCGTGTCGACCGCGCCGGGCGTTGCCTATGCATATCTCGCCGATTACCGGCGCAATCGCGCCGACATCTACCACCAGTCCGACACTATCGAGGGACTGGCCGCGAGCATGGGCGTTGCGCCGGAAAGCCTTAAGAAGTCGCTCGCCGATTACAACGCGACGCGCGAAACGCGTCCCGCGATCGACCAGGGGCCGTACTATGCGCTCGGTCCCGTCAAAAGTTACGTCGTGTTCACCGACGGCGGACTCAAAGTTTCGACGAAGCACGAGGTCGTGCGCGAAGACGGCAGCGTGATTCCGGGGTTGTATGCGGCGGGCTCGACGGGACAGGGCGGATTGCTGCTCGAAGGCCACGGCCATCATCTGGGCTGGGCATTCATTTCAGGTCGCCTCGCGGGGCGCAATGCCGCCGACAATGTGAAGCCATGATATTTGTCAGTCAAAGCGGACTCACTGATAATTCGCGCGCTGCGGACTGGGACGTCTGGTATCTCGAGCACTTGCGGCTCATGGCAAGCGTACCGGGCATTTCATCGGCGCAGCGGTTCAAGACCGAAACGCCGGGGGCATCGCCGTCGCTCGCGATTTACAGCGTCGTTTCGGCGGACGTGTTCAAGGATCCGTATTATTTGAGCGTGCGCGGGCTCGGCGAATTTCTGCCGTTGATCGACCGCAGCTACTACAAGCGCAATCTCTTTTCGGGACTCGACCATGCGCCGCGGGTCGCGAACACCGAGTGCATGCTGGTCGCCGACCGCGAGCGCGCCGAAGGCGCCATCGCCGGGATCGCATTCACGTGGCTCGAATGTGTCGGCATAGACCGTTCGACGCCGTACCGCGGTATCGCGGTGGTCGATGCCGGAAAGCTGCCGGTGCTCGACGCGACGGTCGCCATCTATCGACCCGCTTCGCCGCGGATGATGCCTCCCAAGGAAAAGCGATGAAAGTTTTAACTTCCGCACTTGCAATAATGTTGACGGCCATCGCCTTCGATGCGCCCGCGCAATCCTGGCCGAACAAGCCGATCCGCTGGATCGTCGGTTTTCCGCCGGGCGGCGGCGCCGACGTGCTGTCGCGCATGCTGAGCCCGAAGATTTCCGAAGCGCTCGGCCAGCAGATCATCATCGACAACCGCGGCGGCGCGGGCGGCAACATCGGCGCCGAAATCGCGGCCAAGTCGCCGCCCGACGGCTACACGATATTGTTCGCGTACTCGGGCACGCATTCGGTCAACCGCAGCATCTACAGCCAGATGCCGTTCCAGGAAAGCGATTTCGCGCCCATCATCTGGACCGCCGCGGTGCCGCAGATCCTCGTCGTGCATCCGTCGCTGCCGGTGAAGAGCGTGAAGGAACTCATCGCGCTCGCGAAAGCCAAACCCGATCAGTTGATCTACGGCTCGACCGGTAGCGGCGCGATCAACCATCTCGCGGGCGAACTCTTCAAGCTGATGACGAACACCAGAATGGTCCACGTGCCGTACAAGGGCGGCGGGCCGGTGTCGATTGCGCTCTTGTCGGGCGAGGTCAGTATATTGTTCGCCGAGCCGGCGACCATCGTGCAGCACATCAAGAGCGGCAAGGTGCGCGCGCTGGCGGTGACGACGCCGAAGCATTCGCTGGCGATGCCCGAGCTGCCGACGGTCGCCGAGTCGGGCGTGCCCGGCTATAACGTCACGTCGTGGAACGGCATGCTGATTCCGGCCGGCACGCCGCCCGACATCGTCAAGCGCTACAACACCGAGTTCAACAAGGCGATCAATGCTCCCGAAATGCACAAGCGCATGATAGAAAACGGCTACGAACCCGTCGGCGGAGAGCCGGAAAAATTGAGCGAGCTGATCCGCATCGAAACCGCGAAGTGGGCGAAGGTCGTCAAAGCCGCCGGCATGAAGGTCGATTAGAATTGAACGCTGCAAGGAGAATACGATGAAAACTGCAAAATTCCTGATGGCGGCTGCGTTGCTTGCAGCTGGTGTTGCGTCGGCGCAAACCTACCCAAGCAAGACGATCCGCTTCATAGTACCGTGGCCGCCCGGCGGCGGCGCCGACGTGCTGTCGCGCATCGTCAGTCCCAGGCTTGCCGAGGCGCTGGGCCAGCAGGTCGTGATCGACAATCGCGGCGGCGCGGCCGGCAATATCGGCGCGGAACTGGCGGCGAAGTCGCCGCCCGACGGTTACACGATCGTATTCGCCTACGCCGGCACCCACGCGATCAACCCGAGCATCTACAGCAAGCTGCCGTTCAAGGAGAGCGACTTCGCACCGATAATCTGGACCGCCCAGGTACCGCAGGTACTGGTCGTGCATCCGTCCCTGCCGGTGAAGACCGTCAAGGACGTGATCGCGCTCGCGAAAGCAAAGCCCGACCAGTTGAGTTACGGCTCCTCCGGCAGCGGCGCCATGAACCACCTGACCGGCGCGCTCTTCACGATGATGACGAATACGAAGATCGTGCACGTGCCGTACAAAGGCGGCGGACCGGCGGCGATCGCGCTGCTGTCGGGCGAAATCAGCATGATCTTCGGCGAGCCGGCGACGGTCGTGCAGCAGATCAAGGCGGGCAAGGTGCGCGCGATTGCGGTGACGAGCACCAAGCGCGCGCTGGCGCTGCCCGATCTGCCTACCATCGCGGAGAGCGGAGTGCCGGGCTACGAGGTGACGTCGTGGAATGCGATACTGGCGCCGGCCGGCACGCCGAAGGAAATCATCACGCGGCTCAATTCCGAGCTCAACAAGATCATTGCCGCGCCGGACATGCACCAGCGCCTGATCGACAACGGCTTCGAACCGGTCGGCGGCACGCCGGAACAAGCCGGCGAGAAAATCCATTCCGAGATCGCGAAGTGGGCGCCGGTCGTCAAAGCGGCGGGCATCAAAGTCGATTGATGCTTAACTGACAATTGAAAATTGGCAACGACAATCGATAACGATCCCGCGCTTTCGCGTTGTCCATTGTCAATTATCCGTTCGAGCTTGGAACCGCTGGCGGGCTAGGCGTTCGAGCCGACGGCAGATACGCCTGACCAATTCGCCGCCATCATCAAGGGCGAACTCGCGCGCCGGGCGCAGCTCGTGAAGGACGCCGGCGCGCGCATCGAGTAGGAAATTTTTGTTGTCATGCCCGCGCAGGCGGGCATCCAGCAGCATCGAACCTTCTGGGTTCCCGCCTTCGCGGGAACGACAAATTCTTGTCTACTTGCGCAGATTGTTCCCGCCGTCGATCGTAATGACGGTGCCCGTCGTATAGGACGAGCGGTCCGGGCACAGGAAGGCGACGGTGTCGGCGATTTCGGCGACGCGCCCCAACCGTCCGAACGGAAAACCGGTCGTCAGCTCGCGCCAGCGGTTCTCGTCGCCGAATTCTTTTTTCGCGCACGCCTTCCAGCGCGCCACCTGGCGGTCGGTTTAGATCGATCCCGGATTGACGCCGATCACGCGCACGCCGTAATCGGGGCTTTCACCGCCGCGCGCGCGCACGGCGACGTCGACTTTGTATTTGGCGACGAGGTTCTTTTTCACCGCGGCGAGGGTCTCCGCGCTGCGCGCCCTTTGAGATTGAGTTCCACGGCGGGTGCGGAAAAGTGAGCAAACGGGAGGTGCTACTATAGGGAAAATCACCGGCGCCAGCCGGTGTTTCGAATTCTTAACAACTTTCGAGGAGCGTCATCATGCCATCAGAATTGTTCAATAAAGGTCTTGCCGTACGCAAGGAAGTGCTGGGCGAAGCGTACGTGGAGAAATCGATCAAGGGCGCCGACGAGTTCGCGCTCGCAATGCAGGAGTTCGCGACCGAGGCCGCGTGGGGCTCGATCTGGACGCGCCCGGGACTGCCGCGCAAAACGCGCAGCCTGCTCAACATTGCGATGCTCACGATCATGAACCGCCAGCACGAACTGAAGCTGCACATCCGCTCGTCGTTCACCAACGGCGTAACCAAGGACGAAATCAAGGAAGTGCTGCTGCAGGTCGCCGCTTATGCAGGCGTGCCGGCGGGCATCGACGGTTTTCGTCTCGCGCGCGAAGCGTTTGCCGAAATGGACGCCGCTAAAAAGTGATGTCGCCCGAATTCGGCGCGCAATGAACGCCGCTCAATGAGCGACGCGCGGAGGCGCGGCGGCCCCGCGCGGCGCCGGCGGTGATCTCGATTCGATACGTTCTCGCGCTGACGCTTTTCAGCATGACGGGGGTGCGCGCCGGCCGCGTGCTGCTTGCGCTCTTCGCGCTTAACCTCGGCGCGCAGCCCGTGACCGTCGGCATGCTGGCCGCGACTTTTTCGCTGTTCCCGATGCTGCTGTCGCTGCTCGCGGGGCGCTTTGCCGATCGCTTCGGCTCGCGCTGGCCGCTGATCATAGGCTCCGCCGGAGGTGCGTGCGGCATGCTGGCGCCGTACTTGTTTCCCGGCATGCCGGCGTTGTTCGTCGCTGCGGCGATGAACGGCTTGTCATTCACGTTTACCAACGTCGCGCTGCAGAACCTAGTCGGTTTGCTCAGCGTGCCGAGCGAGCGTGCGCGCAACTTCAGCAATTTCAGCCTCGCGCTCGCGGTCGCGAGCTTCGTCGGCCCGCTGATGGTGGGGTTCTCGATCGATCATTCGGGCTATGCGTACGCGTGCCTCTGCATAGTCGCAGTTTCGCTCGTGCCGGTCGGCCTCCTGATCACGAAAAAAATCGCGGTGCCGCATGTGCGGCCGACGTCCACCCAGGCCGGCAGTATCCGGGATGCGCTCACGCGGCCCGGCGTCTGGCGCGTGCTCGCGACCAGCAGCCTCGTTGTGACCGGCATCGACATGTTCCAGTTCTACCTGCCGATCTACGCGCACTCGATCGAGCTGTCGGCGTCGGTAACCGGCGTCATCCTGGCGACTTTCTCCGCGGCGGCGTTCGTCGTGCGGCTCGTGATGCCGCGCCTGCTCAAGCTGTGGAGCGTGGAAACGCTGCTTGCATACTCGTTTTATCTCGGCGCTGCGAGTCTCATGCTGGTGCCCTTGTTCCGGGACGGCTGGATACTGACGCTGACCTCGTTCCTGTTCGGTATCGGCATGGGTTGCTGCCAGCCTGTCACCATGATGTTGACATTTACCGGGTCGGCCGAAGGCCGCTCGGGCGAGGCATTAGGGTTGCGCCTTACGGTAAACCACTTGACGCGCGTCATCACCCCGGTGATTTTCGGCGCAATCGGCTCGGTTTTTGGCCTTTTTGCGGTGTTCTGGGGCAATGCCGCTCTGCTCGGCGGCGGCGGCGTGATAACCAACAGCCATGCGGGTCGGCAGCCTCCCCCCTAGGGGCGTGTCAACTGCCGGCGGGGCCGTGCGTTATTAGGCTCATCCGGATTACCGGATTAAACCAACGGAGAGACCAAAATGAACAAGCTGTTAGCCACCCTGATTGCCACGGCATTTGCCGCCACCACCCTGACCGCAATTGCGGCCGATGCGCCCAAAGCAGCCCCTGCAGCGGCACCGGCGGCGGCCCCCGCGGCTGCGGCACCTGCCAAGGCGGAAGCGCCGAAAGCGATGACGAAGGAAGAAAAGAAAGCCGCGGCCAAAGCCAAAGCCGACGAAAAAGCCAAAGCCAAAGCCGATGCGAAAGCCAAGAAAGCGGCCGACGCGGCAGCGAAAAAAGAAGCGAAAGCCAAAGCCGCGGCAGATGCGAAGGCAGCTAAAGCCGCCGCGAAAGCCGACGCGACCAAAACCAAAGCCGGCGCCGATGCGAAAGAAACCAAAGCCGACGCCAAAGCCGATACGACCAAAGCGAAAGCCGACGCCAAAGCCGATACGAAGAAGTAAGCTTTAAATTACGCGCCGTCAGGCGCGCGCGGCGAATAAAAGGGCGGGGATCTCCCCGCCTTTTTATTTGTACGGCGTCAGCGTATTGACAAGTCTACCAAGGCGCTGATATCGGTTTCCCGCTCGAGACTGTCCGCCTTCGCGATGATCGCGTCGATCGCCGCTCCGCCCAGCGTGCGCGCGGCATTCTCGCGAAACTTGCCGCGCAGGTCGTCGGCGGACAGCGGATTCTGCGCACTGCCGCGATTGTGCATCTCGACGCGCTCGTGCGTGCGGCCGTCCGTCGTGTAAGCGATCACCCAGCCCTTGTACTGGCCGCGGCCCGGTGCATCGCGATCGACCACGTAGCTCACCTTGCGCGCAAGCGCCAAGATCGCGGGATCGCGCAGGCATTCGTCGCTGTAAGCGTCGACGCCGAGCCGGCCGCGCGCGAGCGCTTCGGCGAGCGAGAACTGCAGGCTTACGCGGCCGTGCGAATCGGATGCGGGCGAGAATTTTTCCGCCACCGGTTCGCACACGACCGGGATCATGTACTCGGCGATCGGGCACACGATTTTCTCGATGTGTTCGGCGCGCAGGCCTTCGTTGCGATAAAGATAAAGAATCGCGTCGAGGAACGAATGAATCACGTGCGCGACCGGGTAGGGCTTGAACGAGGTGTTGCGGCTTTCCCACGTGCCGCCCAGATCGGCGACCATGCGCGGAAAATCGAGCTTATAGGTCTTGTCCTGCACGTGCGAGGCGAAGAGGCCGAAGCGGCTTTCGAACACCGGCGCCGGCCCCGTGTATTCCGCGCGTGCGAGCAGCGCCGCGGCGATGCCCGACAGCGCCGACCAGCCGGGATGCAGGAATTTGGATTGCGTGCCGTCTTCCCAGCACGCGAGGATGCCGGACGCCTGGCTGCCGGCGATGCCCGCCGCATTGCGCAGCTGCTCGACGTTGAGGCCCAGCAGCTTGCCGGCAGTGTAAGCGGCGCCGAAGGTGCCGATCACGCCGCTCGGATGAAAGCCCACCTTGTGAAACTGCTGGGGCGCGACGAGCCCGATACGGCAGGTGATTTCGTTGCCCGCGGCGACGGCGGCGATGATTTGCTCGCCGCTGGCCCCGGTCATTTCGCCGACCGCCAGCGCGGTCGCCACCATCGGGCTGCTGATGTGAATAACGGTTTCGTTATGCGTGTCGTCGTACTCGAGCGCCTGCGCCATCGTGCCGTTGGCGAGCGCCGCCTGCATCGCGGGCACGCGATCGCCGGTGCCGAGGATGCGGGCGTCGTCGCCTTTGCCCATCGCGAGCGCCGCCGTGCGCACGGATTTGCCGGTGGCCAGCGGCACCGCGGCAAGCGCGAGCCCGATGACGTCGAGCAGGCGCAGCTTGGTGCTCGCGACGACGTCCGCGGGCAGATCGGAAAATTTCAGTCGCGCGCACCAGAGCGCGAGTTGTTCGCTGTAACCGGGCATATTCACTCCTTGTTTTTCGCGAGTATACGTGACGCGCACGGGCTGCCGCCTCCGCCGGCCGGTTGTATTGGCGCAGTGCCGTTGCTAACATCCCGCGTTTCGCACGCACCGCGGCACTCATCGCAGAAAGCTCAATCATGAAAGCACTGGTCGTCAGAAAATTCGGCGCGTCCGATTCGAAGGTGGAAGAGTGGAGCGTGCCGGCGCCGGGTGCTGGCGAAGTATTGGTCGGCGTGCAAGCGGCGGGCATCAATTTTCCCGACCTTCTGGTGATCGACGGCAAGTACCAGTTCCTGCCGCCGCTGCCGTTCGTGCCCGGCAAGGAATGCGCGGGTGTCGTCAAGGCGGTCGGCGCGGGCGTCGCCACGCCGCGAGTGGGCGAGCGCGTGCTCGTGCAGGTCGAATACGGCGCGTACGCGCAGGAGGTCACGACCAAAGCGGTCAACTGCCACGTCGTTCCGGACG
>CAZEAX010000052.1:0-16856 GCA_964510405.1 uncultured Streptomyces sp.
TCAGTTCACGGAGCACTTGGCCACGCGCGGGCGCGGGCGGCGGCACCGGCTCGGGCGCTTTGACCTCGGGGACGGGCGCGGCCTTGGCGGCGACGGGCGCCGGGGCGGGCTTCGTCCAGACGGAGGGCGCGGCATCGGCCTTGTCGCGTTCGATGCGCGCTCTGGCGACGGCGGCTTCCAGCGCCGCGCGCTGCTGTGCCAGCGTCTCGCTGCGCTCAAGCTCCTTTAAATCGGCGGTCAGTCTTTCGACGAGCGCATTGGCCCTGTTCCATTCGGCATCGGCGAGCACCCAGTTCGAGCGAACCTTGTCATAGGTGACGGTCGGATCTTCCTGCTTGTGCCAGTCGGCGCCCGCTCTGGCGCGCGCGGCGGCAGCCCGGTCGCGGTCGGCGCGCGCCTGGGCCAGCGTGGCCTCGATTTTTTCGCGTGCGGTCATGATCGTTTAATGCAAGTGTATATCCGCGCGCGGTCGTTTTGCTACGGGGTCGGAAAATCGCCCGCGAGATAAGGATGCGGTCTCAGTCAATCGGCGCGCGCGCCGGTCGCCTTGATGACCTTGCCGTATTTTTCGTATTCGTTGCGAATGTAAGTGGCGAATTCCTGCGGCGTGCTGCCCGCCGGATCGGCGACGAGCGCCGCGAGACGTTCGCGATAGAAGCCCGACGCGATGGCCTTCAGCGCTTCCGCGTTCAGGCGGTCGATGATCGCTTGCGGAGTTTTGGCCGGCGCGCACAGCCCGTACCAGCCGTTGGGTTGATACTGCGGATAGCCCGACTCGGCGAAGGTCGGCACGTCGGGCAGGTCGAACCAGCGCGCCGAACGCGCGAGCGCCAGCGCTTTCATGCGGCCGGACTTGACGTAGGGGGCCACGGTTGGCGCGCTGTTGAACTGCAGGTCGATGCGGCCCGCGATCATGTCGGCCTGAAAATCGCCGCCGCCTTTGTACGGCACGTGCAGCACGTCGATGCCCGCCATCGCCTTGAAAATTTCAACCGACAGATGCGATACCGAGCCGACGCCGCCGGAACCGTAATTGAATTTGCCCGGATTGGCTTTCGCCGCCGCGACCAGATCCCTGATGTTGGTGATGCCGAGATTGTTGCTCGCTGCCGCCAGCACCGGCGACGTCACCAGCAGTACGACGGGC
The DNA here is from genome assembly GCA_964510405.1 of uncultured Streptomyces sp. Classification (GTDB taxonomy): domain Bacteria; phylum Pseudomonadota; class Gammaproteobacteria; order Burkholderiales; family SG8-41; genus PALSA-1004. The sequence continues at coordinate 1,148 of CAZEAX010000052.1, forward strand.
TCGAAGTCCTTGAACGGATCGTACGGGACGCTTTTGATCAGCTGCGGGCTGGTTGCGTGCGTGGCGGTCGAGCAGAACAGTATCGTGTAGCCGTCGGGCGGCGACTTGGCGACGAGGTCCGCGCCGATGATCGCACCGCCGCCGCCGCGGTTTTCGAGCACCACCTGCTGGCCCAGCGACTCGGTGAGCTTCTGCACGAGCGGGCGCGCGAGGTTGTCGTTCGCGCCGCCGGGCGGATACGGCACGATCAAGCGTATCGACTTGGAAGGATAATTTTGCGCGCAGGCAATTTCCGCATAACCCAGCGCGAGCACAAGCAACAAAATCCGGACGTTCCACAATGTCTGCATTGCTTCGACTCTCCCAGTTTTGCCGCCGGCCGCGCCACGCTGAACCGGTATGTTAGTGCATTTCGACCTCGCGGCGTCGCGCTGTTATCCTATGCCTACAACTATAAGCAGCTATGGAGTCTTAATGCCCGGGGAGGAATCACCCAGCCTGCACGGCGGAAGCGCGCCGTGAGCGCTATTTCGCAAGGCTCGACGCTCGCGCCGTTCCGCGTCCGCAGTTTCCGCTTTCAGTGGCCCGCCGACATGGCGACCTCGTGGGCGTTCGAGATGGAGTCGCTGATCCTCGGCTGGTACGTGCTCGTCGAGACGCACTCGGTAACGATGCTCGCCGTATTCGCGTCGCTGCAGTTTACCGGCACCTTGCTGGGACCCATGTTCGGCGTGATCGGCGATCGCACCGGTTATCGCAATCTGTTGTGCGCAATGCGCGCGGTCTACGCGACGCTCGCGACCATGCTGATGATTTTGACTTTTGCGGGTGTCGTAACGCCCGTGTATGTGTTCGTGATTGCCGCGCTCACCGGACTCGTGCGCCCGTCGGATATCGGGATGCGCGCCGCGGTGGTCGGCGACATCATGCCGGGTGCGCAGTTGATGGCCGCGATGGGCATCCAGCGCACGACCCAGGACACCGCGCGCATCGCGGGCGCGCTGACCGGCGCGGGCCTCGTTGCGCTGCTCGGCATGGGGCCGGCCTACGCGGTGGTCGCAAGTCTTTATGCCGCGAGCCTGCTGTTGACGTGGAAAGCGGGCGGCACCCAGGCCGCATCGCAAGCGCACGTTGCCAAAGTGAGCGCGGGCGAACGCGCGTCGCCGTGGCGCGAACTCAAGGCCGGGCTTGCTTACGTGCGCGACACGCCGTTGTTGCTCGCGGTGATGTGCCTCGCATTCCTGCTCAACCTGACGGCGTTTCCATTGTTGAACGGCCTGCTGCCGTACGTCGCGAAGGAAATCTATCGCGGCAACCAGACGGTGTTGGGCTATATGGTCGCGGGTGCCGCGTTCGGCGCGTTGCTGGGCTCGCTCACGTTGAGCAGGAGCGGCGGCGTGAGTCACGCCGCGCGCATCGTGATCATTTTCAGCGTCGTCTGGTACTCGATGATGCTCGTGTTCTCGCAATTGCAGACCCCGGCCGCCGGTATCGCGGTGCTCATGTTCGCCGGATTCGCGCAAAGCATGAGTCAGGTGCCGATGGCGGCGATGTTGTTGCGCAACGCCGATGCGCAGTTCCGCGGCCGGGTGATGGGTATCCGCATGCTGGCGATCAACGGCAACATTCCGGGTCTCCTGGTTTCCGGCCCGTTGATCGCGAGCTACGGCTATCCCGCGACTGCTGCGCTGTATTGCGCAATCGGCATCGCGTTCACCGTGCTGATCACGTTGCGCTGGCGGCGAGTGCTGTGGCGGCGCGATGCGCCGGCCAATAAGCGCTGATTACTGGGTAATATCTTGTTTTGCGATACGGCCTGCAGTTGCCGGGACGTATTGTGGAAGATCTCAGGAGCGAGAGCTGGATGACCAAACCGATATTTTCGAAAGTGCCGGCCGGACTGAAGCTGGCGATCGTTGCCGCATTCTGCGGCGTGACCACTGCGCATGCGCAAAGCTATCCGGCGAAGCCTATACGACTGGTCGTTCCGCTGGCGCCGGGCGGCGGCAACGACACGCTGGCGCGCTACGTCGCCAAATATCTGACGGAGAGCCTCGCCCAATCCGTGGTGGTCGAAAACCGCGCCGGCGGTGGCGGCCTGGCCGGCGGCGACTATGTCGCGCATGCCGCGCCCGACGGCTATACGCTGGTCGTGGCGGGCTCGGGATTGATCGTCACCACGCTCACGCACAAGCAACTCGATTTTCAGCGCGACTTTACGCCGATCGCGATGATCGGCGAATACGCGACGCTGCTGGTCTGCCATCCATCGCTGCCGGTGACCAACGTGCGCGAACTTATCAAGCTCGCGAAATCGAAACCCGGGCAGCTCAATTTCGAATCCGCGGGCAACGGTTCCGCAGGTCACCTCGTGATGGAAATGTTCCGCTCCGCCGCCGGCATCGACGTCGTGCACATCCCGTACAAGGGCGCGGGTCCCGCTGCGACCGACGTCATGGCGGGACAGGTTTCTTTGCTGTTCAACAATCCGCTGGGTTCGATTCCGCACGTGAAGTCGGGCCGCTTGCGTGCGCTCGGGATCAGCGGCGCGCAGCGCATCGCGGCCATGCCCGACGTGCCGACCATCGCCGAATCCGGCCTGCCGGGTTTCGAGGCGACGTTCTTTCTCGGCCTCTTGGGCCCGCCCGCGCTGCCGCGCGAGATCGTCACGCGGCTCAATGCCGAGACCGTGAAGGTCGCGCAGCGGCGCGATTTTCAGGACCTGCTTGCGCTGCAGGGCATGGACGCGAAGAGCGGCACGCCTGAAGAATTCGCGGCGCGCATCAAATCCGAACTGGAAAAAACCGTGAAAGTCGTGCGCGAATCGGGGATGAAGTTGAATTAGGGACGGGTGCCCTATTTGTCCAGAGCAGGCTTGTCCGCGATGCCGGACTGCGATGTCGAATTGCGCAACCCGGCGAAGGAACGCTGGCGCCTGCCGAGGTAGTGGCCGAACACCGGCGGTAGTTGCGCATAGGGTGTTGCGACGCCGAGCTTCAGCGCGGCGTCGAGCGGCCAGTTCGGATTGACGAGATATTCGCGTCCGAGCGCGACGAGATCGGCGTCGCCGGCGCGCAGGATGCCCTCGGCCTGGTCCGCATGGACGATCATGCCGACGGCCATTGTTTTTACGCCGGAGCCGCGACGGATCGCTTGCGCGTATTTCACCTGGTATCCATAGCACACGGGATTCGTTGACGGCTGGGTGTCCGACATGCCGCCGGCGCTGCAATCGATAACGTCGACGCCGTGCTCGCCTAACGTGCGCGCGAGCGCGACGCTGTCATCGATGCTCCAGCACGTTTCATCGACCGCCGACACGCGCAGGAACAGCGGCTTCTCTGCGGGCCAGTGGCACCGCACGCCGCGCACCACCTCCACCGCGAAGCGCATCCGGTTTTCCATCGAACCGCCGTACTGGTCGGTCCGCTTGTTGGCAGTGGCTGAGAGGAACTGGTGTATGAGATAGCCGTGGGCGCCGTGAATTTCCAGCACGTCGAAGCCCGCATCAAGGGCGCGCCGCGCGCCCTGCGACCAGGCCTCGACCATCTCCGCGATGTCCGCATGCGTCATTTCGCGCGGAGATTGATAATTCTCGTCGTGGGCGACGGCGCTGGGTGCTATAAGTTCCCACGGTTCGCCGTGGTCGACGCCCGGAACGTCGCGCAACGGAACGCGTCCTTCCCACGGCACCGAGCGGCGCGCCTTGCGGCCGGAATGTCCGAGCTGGATGCCGCAGGCGGCGCCGTAGCTTTTTACGAGGTCGACGATGCGGCGCATGCCCGGAATGAAATCATCCTTCCACAGGCCGAGATCGCGCGGCGTCGAACATCCGCGCGGGTCGATCTTGGTCGATTCGACGAACACGAGTCCGGCGCCGCCGACCGCGAACTTCGCGAGGTGCGCGAGATGGGTGTCGTTGGCGTAGCCGTTGGTCGCCGAATATGTGAGCATCGGCGAGAGCACGATGCGGTTGCGAAGCGTCAAGCCGCGTATCGTGAGCGGCGAAAACAGCAGTGTTTCCATGTGCGTGCCGGTCTCTGGCCGATCACTCCATGTTCTTGACGTGCGGTGCGGGCGTCATTTCCATGTCGCCGAGCGCCATCACTTCCGCCGGCGTGAAACCCGGTGCGACTTCTTCTAGGACGAAGCGGCCGTCCTGCCAGTGCAGCAGCGCGAGATCAGTGACGACGTAGTTCACGCAGCCTTTGCCGGTCAGCGGGTACGCGCATTTTTTCTTCACTTTCGGCCGGCCTTTGCTGTCGGTGTGTTCCATCACGATGATGAGATCGCCTTTGCCGGACAGCAGGTCCATCGCGCCGCCGATGCCGCCGCGCTTGGCGTCGGATGTGCTCCAGTTGGCCACACTGCCGGTCTGGTCGACTTCGTACGCGCCGAGTATCACGGTGTCGATGCGCCCGCCGCGCGCCATCTCGAACGAGGTCACGCTGTCGAAGAACGATGCGCCCGGCTTGAGCGACACGAACTGGCCGGCGGCGTTGTAGATGTCCGGATCGACGTCGTCGCCGGTCACCATCTCGCCGTAGCCCAGCACGCCGTTTTCGGCGTGCAGGATCACGTCGCGTGTTTGCAGATAGTTGGAGACCATCGTCGGGATGCCGACGCCGAGATTTACGTAGGTGCCGTCTTTCACGAGTGCGGCGGCGCGCCTGGCGATACCGGCGCGAGTCAGCGCGGGTTTGCCGTTATACAGGCGCGGTTGATCTGAAGGCCTCCGCTCGGGCCGGCGCCACGCCTTGCCGTCGACGACCTGCGTGGTTTTGACCACGCGCGACACGAAGATTCCCGGCAGGTCGATCAACTCCGGCGGAATCACGCCGGGCTCGACGATCTCGTCGACCTCGACGATCGCCACGCGCGCCGCTTTGGCGAAGCTCGGATTGAAGTTCTGGCTGCCGCCGCGGAATTGCACGTTGCCGAGGCGGTCGGCGCGATAGCCGCGCAGGAAAGCGTAGTCGACGTGGATCGCATGTTCGAGCACGTACGTCTTGCCGTCGAACGCGCGGGTTTCTTTGCCGTTGGCGATGTCGGTACCGACGCTGGTCGGCGAGTAAAACGCCGGGATGCCCGCGCCGCCCGCGCGGCAACGCTCGACGAGTATGCCCTGCGGCACGAGTTCGACTTCCATTTCGCCGGCGACGATCTGGTCCTCGCTCGCGGTGGGCGTGCCCGGGCGCACCGAAAAAGCCGCGATCAGCTTTTTCACCTGCTTGTTCTCGGCGAGGATCTGGCCGCGCTGTGCGCCCGGATCGCCGAGCGAATTGCAGACGAGGCACAGGTTTTTGGTGCCCTTGTCGCGCAGCGCGAGGATCAGGCTCGTCGCGAAGCGGTGGCCTACGCTGAAGCCCGCGATGGCGATGGTCGCGCCGTCGGGAATATCCGCGATGGCTTGTTGCGGTGTGGCGATTGCCTTGTCCATGCTTTGTCCTTGTCTACTGTTTCAAACCAAAACGCTCGACCACGCCTTTTTCGATCGCGTACTGCTCGCGCGCCCAGCGGGTGTAGTCCTCGGTATTCAGGTAGCTTCTCACCTGGTCGTATTGTTCCATGATCTTCACGAATTCGGGATAGTCGAGGCCTTTCCTGAACGCGTCGTGCAGTATCTTCACGACTTTCGGGTCCATGCCTTTGGGCCCGCCGATGCCGTACGACGAGCTCGCGTTGACGTCGTAACCTTGTTCCTTCGCGGTCGGAATGTCGGGCCAGCGCTTGATGCGGTTGGCGCCCAGTATCGCCAGCACGCGGATTTTGCCTGCTTCAACCAGCGGCGCATAGCTCACCGCCGCGGCGACCATGTCGATGTGGCCGCCGATCACTGCATTCATCATGTCGGAGGTGGTGCGGTGCGGCGCGTGCACCCACTTGATGCCGTTCATCGTCGCGAGCTCTTCCATCACCATGTGCATGGTAACGCCGATGCCGGAGGTCGCATACGTGAGTTTGCCGGGATTGGCTTTCGCGTAGTTGACGAGTTCGGTAAGGTTGCGCCACGGCGCCTCGTTCCTGACAACGAGGCCGTAGGTGTAGTCGACGATGCGGATGATCCAGGTGAAGTCGTTGAGCACGTCGAACTCGACCTTCTGGATATGCGGGATGCGCAGTATCGGCTGCGGCAATTGCGACAGCGTGTAGCCGTCGGGCTTGCCCATTTTCAGCATGTAGGTGGGTGCGAGCGCGCCACCGGCGCCGGGCTTGTCTTCGACGACGATTTTTTTACCGAGCGTCTTGCTTGCTGCTTCGCCCAATGCGCGCAGCGTCACGCTGCTGCTGCTGCCTGGCGAATAGGCGTGCAGGAGGGTGATGTTTTTTTCGGGGAAGGTTTGCGCGCAGGTCGTCGCGGCCGCGAAGAGCAGCAGCGCGCACGGCAGATCGCCGGCCCAGACTTTTGCGTGCAACATTGATGCTCCCCCGTGCGATTGCGTCTCATTGCGGCACGTGTTGAATCACCGCTTGCGACTTGGTATTGGAATTTTACAGTCAAACCCCCGCTCGCGCGGCGCGCAACGCGAGCGCCAATCTGTGACAGAATTGCTGCGGGGAGGAACAGCCGATGCCGGAATCGACCGATATGCTCATTGCGTGCACCGCTGCGGCGGTAATCGCCGCACCGTCGCCGCTCGTTGCGCTCGCACAGGCTTTTCCGGCGAAGCCGGTGCGCATGATCATCGGTTTTCCCGCCGGCAGTTCGAGCGACGTCGTGGGCCGGCTCGTCGCACAGAAGATGAGCGAAGGCTTGGGCCAGACGGTGGTGTTCGACAACCGCTCCGGCGCAGGCGGCAACATCGCCGCTGAAGTTATCGCCAAGTCGCCGCCCGACGGTTATAACCTGCTCTACGCGAACACCGGGATCGCCGTCGCGGTGAGCGCCTATGACAAGCTGGGCTACGATTTATTCCGCGACCTCACTCCCGTCGGGCAGGCCGTCGTCGGCCCCCATCTGTTGATTGTCAATTTGACTCTGCCGGTGCAGTCGGTGAAGGATTTGATCGCGCTCGCCAAGTCCAGGCCGCGCGGCTACAACGTGGCGTCATCGGGCAACGCGAATTCCGATCATCTGGCCTACGAGTTATTTCATGCGATGACCGGTGCCGAGATGGCGCACGTGCCGTACAAAGGCGGCGGCCAGGCCTCGGTCGACGTCATCAGCGGGCAGATGGCGGCTTATTTCTCCGGCATGGCGGGGGGCTTGCCGCTCGTGCGCGCGGGCAAGGTGAGAGGGCTCGCGGTGACGTCGGCGCAGCGCTCGCAGATCGCACCGGACATTCCGACCATGATAGAAGCCGGCGTGCCGGGTTACGAACATTTATTGTGGAACGCGGTGTTCGCGCCGGCTGGAACCCCCAGGGATGCGATCGCACGCCTCGATGCGGAACTCGCCAAAGCGGTCAATGCGCCCGAGCTGCGCGAGCGCTTCGCGACGCTCGGCGTCGAGCCGCTCAGCCGGACGTCGGAGCAGATGGCGGCCTATCTCAAGTCGGAAGTCGACAAATACGGCAAGATCGTGCGCGCGATCGGCCTTAAAATAGAGTGAACGCATTCATCAAGGAGAGCAAGCATGCATTTGAAGGGTAAAGCAGCAGTTGTCACCGGAGCAGGTCGCGGCATAGGGCGCGCAGTAGCGTTGTTGCTGGCCGAGCAGGGCGCGAGCGTCGTCGTCAACGATCCCGGCGTGGGCCGCGGCGGCGAAAAAACCGAGGAGCGTCCGGCCGACGATGTCGTCGCGGAGATCAAGAAGGCGGGCGGCAAAGCCGTCGCCAATTACGATTCGGTCGCCGATTACCTGAAGGCGGGCCTGATGATCAATCAGTGCATCGAGCAGTTCGGCAAGCTCGACATCGTCGTCAACGTCGCCGGCAATCTGCGCGAGCGCATGATCTGGAACATGTCCGAGGACGATTTCGATTCGGTCGTAATGGTGCACTTGAAGGGCCATTGGAATTTGTGCCATCACGCGGTCAAGTACATGCGGCAGGCAGGCTTCGGGCGCATCGTGAATTTCTCGTCCGATGCGTTCAAGGGTTCGGTCGGCCAGTGCAATTACAGTGCATCCAAGGCCGGTATCATCGCGTTGACGCGCTCGATCGCCAAGGAAACGTACAAGAACGGCATCACCGCCAACGCGATCTGCCCCGCCGCCGACACGCGCATGACGCTGACCGACACCGTCAAGGAAAACCGCCGGCGCAAGTTCGAAGCGGGCTTGATGACCAAAGAGCAATACGAGTTGACGCTCGTGCACCGCGGTCCCGAATATATCGCGCCGATGGTCGCTTATCTGTGCACCGATCAGGCCGATACCATCAACGGGCAGGTATTCCACGTCGAGCGCGGCCGCATCAACACCTATTATTTCGGCGAAGACTACAAGTTCCTGCACAAGGGCGATGACGGCATGTTCACCGTCGACGAACTGATCGAGACCGTTCCGGGTTCTTTGATGAGCGGCATCGTGCCGGTCGTGCCGCCGGTGAAAGTGGCTGACGCGGTGAAATCGGGCGACGTGAAGAAGGCGGGCTAGTCGACGCGGATACTCGATTCCCTGATCACCTTCGCCCATTTGGCGAGTTCGGATTTGATGAACGCGGCAAACTGCTGCGGGGTGGTTACCGCAATTTCCAGGCTTTGATTGGCGAGCTGCGTCTTGATCTCGGGCGCAGCGAGAACTTTGACGAGCTCGCTGTCGAGTCTGTTGATGATCGCAGCGGGAGTGCGCGCCGGCGCGATCATTCCGTACCACTGTGTGACGTCGAAGCCGGGAACGCCCGCCTCGGCAACCGTGACCAGTTCCGGTATGAACGCCGAACGTTTGGCGCTCGACACGGCGAGCATTCTTAATTTTTTCGATTTGATGTGAGGCAGGGTCGCGGGCAGCGTGCCGAACGTGCAGTCCACTTCACCGCTCATCAGCGCGATCATCGACGGCGGATTGCCCCTGAAGGGTACATGCACGATCCGGGTTCCGGTCATGCCTTTGAAGAGCTCGCCCGCGAGATGCGCGACCGAGCCGTTGCCCGCGGACGAGTAGGTGAGTTGCCCGGGCTTCGATTTCGCAATCGCGATCAACTCCTTTACCGATTTTGCCGGGAACGAAGGGTGTACCACCAGTATGAACGACGTCCCGCCCACTGTATTGATCGGCGCGAAATCGTTGACCGGATCGAAAGGAACCTTGGCGTAGAGGCTCGGATTGATCGCGATGCTAGCGGTGGCCAGATACAGGGTATAGCCGTCCGGTGCCGAGTTCGCGAGCAGCTCCGATGCGATGTTGGTGCCGGCGCCGCTGTGATTTTCGACCACCACTTGGCGGCCCAGTTGTTCGCCAAGTTTGGGTGCGAGCTGGCGCGCAATCACGTCGACGCCGCCGCCGGGCGGAAATCCCACCAGTATCCGGATCGGCTTTGCCGGATAGCTTTGCGCGTGCGTCGCGTGCGGAAGACCCGCGGCAGTCAGGAAGAAAACACATCCGATCGCCGGATGCAGAATGAAAATTGCGCGCACGTCGTAACCCTTGTTGCGAAGAGAATGGTTTCTTATTCGGGCTTGATGCCCGCCGCTTTCACGACTTTGGCCCACTTTTCGGTTTCGGCGCGCAGCCAGGCGCCGAATTCCTCCGGCGTGCCGGCGACGATTTCCGTGCCGTCGGCGGCAAGCCGCGCGCCGAGCTCCGGTGCGCGCAGCACCGCGACGGCTTCGCGATTGAGACGCGCGATGATTTCTTTCGGCACGCCGGCGGGCGCGAGCAAGCCGTACCATTGCAGCGATTCATAACCCGGCACGCCGGCCTCCGCGATGGTCGGCAGGTCGGGCGCGTTCGCCACCCGCTTCGAACTTGTCACGCCGAGCGCGCGCAGTTTGCCGCTGCGCACGTGCGGCATGGTGCCGAGCATGGAGGCGACCGTTACCGGCACATGGCCCGCCACCAGCGCGATGATCGAATCGCCGCCGCCGCGATACGGCACGTGCAGCATGCGCGTGCCCGTCAGGTACAGAAAAAGCTCCATGCCCATTTCCGGATTGGTGCCGAAGCCGGGCGACGAATATGAAACGTCGCCCGGCCGCGCCTTGGCGATCGCGATCAGTTCCTTCACGTTGTGCGCCGGAAACGACGGATGCACCGCCAGCACGAGCGTTTGGATTGCAGCCTGCGTGATCGGCGCGAAATCGCGCAACGCATCGTACGGCACGTGCTTGAACGTCGCCGGGTTGATCGCCAGCGTGCTGATGCCCATGACCAGCGTGTAGCCGTCGGGCGGTGCTTTTGCAACCATCTCGTGGCCGATCATGGTGCTGGCGCCCGCGCGGTTGTCGACGATCACCTGCTGACCAAGGCGCTCGGACAATCCGGGTGCCATCGAGCGCGCGACGATGTCGGCGCCGCCGGGCGGCGACGTGGGGACGATGATGCGGATCGGCCGCGCCGGATAGGGTTGGGCATATGCGCTTGCGGCGAGCAGCAACGCGGACATCGATGCTATCGGCAGTTTCATACGCGCTTACCCTCTCAATCTTTAACCGCAAAGGACGCGAAGGATTCTTTTTAATACCCCCTTGAGGGGCACGCCAAGGAAAACCAAAGACAAGAAGCACAATATCCTCGCGCGGAAATCACAGGCGGTATAGGTTGTCGACTCATCCAATTCTTTTTTGACAAACAACCAAGCTTCCCTTCGCGTCCTTTGCGTCCTTCGCGGTTCAAGATTTGTTTTGTTAGCCCGAGTCGAACGAATAAGGTCCTGCGAAATCTCCGACGTAAACGGTGTGGGTGACGAGCGGCACGCCCGCCTGCCATGCGTGCAGATAATAGGCCGGCGGCTCGAGCGTGAAAGTGCCGGGCGCATCAGGAGCTAAATCCAGAGTGATCTGATGCGCCGTCGACGGTGCGGTGCACGCGAGCGCGCCGGCGAAGCGCGCCTGGATCGGGCGGTGCAGATGGCCGCACAGGATGCGTTCGATTTGCGGGTGCCGTTCGACGATGCGCGCGAGCGGGTCGGGCGCGGCGAGCCCGATGTCGTCCATGAAATCGAGGTGCGTCGCAAACGGCGGATGATGCATGACGAGCAGCGTTGGCCGCTGCGGTGCGGTCGCGAGCGTCAGCGCGAGCCATTCGAGGCGCTGCGCGCACAATTCTCCGCCGTCCCGGCGTGGTATGACCGTATCGATGGCGACTATGCGCAGTTCATGCTCTTCGATCGCGTACTGGATGAAAGGCGGAAACTGGTTGAGGTACGGATGGTCGGGAAACGCCGCGCGCAGCGCTTCGCGCTCGTCGTGGTTGCCGGGGATCAGGTACACGGGCATTGCGAGCGGCGCGATGATTTCGCGCAGCAGCGCGTACTCTTCCGGCTTGCCGCTATCCACGAGGTCGCCGGTCATGACGACGGCGTCCGGCTGCTGCGGCAGCTTCAGGATGTGCGCAATGCACCGTCTCAAATGCGCTGCTGTGTCGATGACGCCGTACGCAAGCCTGCCGCCCGTCATCAGATGCATGTCGCTCAACTGACAGACGATCATTGAATCGCGCACTGCCGCCATGGTGGACTCGCAAATAGCCGGGAACTAGCGCTTTGATGATTCGAGCAACGCCTTGATCTTCGGCTCGGGCTTCCAGTAGTTCGGGCCCTTCAAAAATTTCCCGTTGGCGTCGTAGATCGGCTTGCCGTCGGCGCCCAGCTTGCTCTCGTTGCTGTCCATGATGATGTCGAGGACCTCTTCGAGCGGCAGGCCGTACTTCAGGGCTTCCGAGCGGCAGTACACCATGATGTCGCCGAGCACATCGGCAATCGCCACCGCGATGTCGCCCGCGCTTCCGCCGGCCTTCGCGAGCTGCACGATTTCATCGATCTCGTGCACTTCGTCCATCAGGGTCGCCTTGAATTTGACCAGACGGTCCGCGACGTCACCGGGCAGCGTCGGCGTGTCGCAGGCGGGAAGTTTGTACATCGCGTTCATCGCGGCGATGCGGTGCGCAAAAGATTTTTTCATGGTGTCGCTACCGGTGCGTTGGAACATATAAAGCGGCAATGACAAGCCGCGCGCGATCAGTCTATCCTGATGTCGGCGGCCTTGATGACTTTGCGCCACTTCACGATCTCGTCCTTGATGAACTGGCCGAATTCGGCGGTGGAGCCGCCGCCGGGCTCCGCGGCGTCGTGGAGAAACCGTTCGCGCACGGCGGCGCGGGCGATGACCGTGTTGACGTCGGCATTGAGCTTTTTGACTATGGCATCCGGCACGCCGGCCGGCGCCTGCATGCCGGACCACGAGACCGTGCTGTAGCCGGGCACGCCGGCCTCGGCGATCGTCGGCAGGTCGGGCAGCGACGCGCTGCGGCGCTCGCTGCTGACACCCAGCGCGCGCAGTTTGCCGGTGCGCATGTGCGGCACGACCGCGAGCACGCTGCCGAAAATGAACTGGACCTGGCCGCCGATCACGTCGACGACGGCGGGTCCCATGCCTTTGTATGAAATATGCTGCGGCGTGGTGTGCGTCATGTATTTGAACAGTTCGGCCGCGAGGTGCGAGCCGCTGCCGGTGCCCGTCGAGCCGAAGTTGAGCGAGTCCGGGCGTTCTTTGGCGAGCGCGATGAATTCCTTCACGTTGCGCGCCGGCAACTTCGGATGCGTGACGAGCACGTACGGCTGATACGCAAATATCGTGATCGCCTTGAAATCCCTGACCACGTCATAGGGGAGGCCGGGTCGCGTTGTCGGATTGATGACGAAGCTCGGCGCGGAAACGAACAGCGTGTAGCCGTCGGCCGGTGCGTTCGCGGCGAGTTGTGTGCCGATCACGGTGCCGCCGCCGGCGCGATTGTCGACGACGATCTGCTGCCCCCACATTTCCGACAATTTCTGGGTGACGACGCGCGTCATGATGTCGGTGCCGCCCCCTGTTGCGTACGGGACAATAACCCGTAGCGTGCGATTTGGATAACTCTCGCTTGGTATCGACGCCTGCGCGATCAACACGGGGGTTGCGGCCGACTCGCGGACGTTCACATCCCGCAAGCGGGGCGCATCGCAGGGCGAAAGAGGGCTCCCTTTGGGATCTGACCCCGGAGATGTGCATGGGGCCGGTGCCAAGAACGATGCGCTTGTTGCCAGCTTCACGGTCGCATCCCGCAAGCGGGTCCCTGCTCCGCGTTCCGCAGGCACCTGCTCACTGCTCGCGTCCAGTTCCCCAGTCGAGTAGGGCAAGATGACGCGGACCGTTTTGGCAGGATAGGTCTGCGCGGCGACCGGAGATACCGTCGCCGCGCACACGATCAGTGCCAGGGCGATCTTGTTCACGAACGGCCTGGCCCCGACGCGCCGCGCGCTTTTCGCGGCCTTACGCGGCGGCTTTGCGATTGAGTTCGAGCCGCGCATCGACGAGCTTGACGGTCTCGTCGAGCACGTCCGACTGCATACCTTTCTGCTTCGCGATGGTTTGCACCAGACGGTCGACGCGTTCGATGTTCGGCGCGCCGGCAAACAGCGCGCGCGCCGCGGATGACGGGCTGCCGAGCGACAGGGCGGCGTTCGCATATTTCTCGAACGGCACGAGGTCCTTCTCGGCCGCGCCGAGCGACACGCACAGCTTGACCACCCAATTGTAGACCGCGCGCGTGGCTTCGAGATCGGTGTGCACGGCTTCCTTGATCGAGCGCGCCGCATCTTTCTGCACGCAGCGATAATTGCCGGCGATCAGCATGCTCCACTTCGCGAGCGGCACGAAGACCGAGTCGTGTACCTTCAACTTGACCGGCAGTTCGATTTTGCCGGATCCGGTATCGAAGCGCACCGCCTCGACGTCCTTCTCGAGCTGGCGCAGGATCGCGGTGTGCGCGTCGGAATCGAAGCGCGCCGCCTTGAAGTTGGTCGGCAGCCGCACCTGCAGCACGTTGACTTTTTCTTCGGGCGGACGGAAGGCTTGCGGGTCGGGGCTGCACAGCGTCATCAATTTCGGATCGAAGTTGTCCCACACGGTGGCATCCGTATAGCAGGCGCGGCACTTGTCGGCGTCGACGCCCGGAATGCGCTTCAGGTAGGTGAGCGGCGGCATGTTCATGATCGACATGCACGGCACCTTGGCTCTGGCGACCGCGTCGAGCAGTTCGCGCACGCCGGGCGAGCGGTACTGCGGCTCCTGCATCGCGAGGCAGATGAGGTCGTAGTCCTTGGGGTTGACGCCCGCCGGGCCGCCGGCGGTCACCTTGCCGGGCAGCTTGGTCGAATCGAGGATCACCGGGTCCTTGCGGCCCTTCACCGGCATGCGGACGCGGAAGCCCTCGGCGTTGATCAGATCGGCCTCCGCGGGGAGACAGATGTGATGAATCTTGTGTCCGCCGAACAGCATTTTGGAGCCGAGCAGCGAGCCATAGGCCGCGCCCAGGATGAGGATGTTGTACGGCATGCGAATTGCTCCGCTTCTTGTCTGAATGGTTATGACGGGCCGGCGCGCGACCGTCCCCTCCCCGATGATCGGCATGCTATTCGGCAGGCAACGTCATTGCAATCGAGTGCCGCTCGCCGCGACTCGCTCAGACTTTGCCTGCCAGCCTCGCGCCGTCAGGCCATCTCGTCCCGCACAGGGCCCTTGTCAGACAGGCGTCGAACGTGTGCGCTGGGAATTCATCGCAAACCAATTCGTCGTGTGATCTTCCTGAACAGCCTGCTTGTTGCTCTGCGCAGATGTACGAGATGCCAATTCGGTTTCTTGCCCAGCAGACTTTCGAGTTCCGCGACCCGCGCCTGCAGGTCAACGAACTGCGCCGTGTCGTTTGGAACCGGCTCATAGGTCGATTCAAGAACCTGTTCCATCTCGCCGTGCCGCACGTTCCGGCACCGATCTATCGTCTCCGACATGAATTGCGGAGGCCTGGGAACCGGGCCCTTGGAGAAGATCGCAAAGAAATCGTCCCATACGTCGGTGGTCCTCAGGATCGTGCCGCTCTCGATGAGCATTCCTTCAACTCCGTTGAAGGCCATCCAGCGTTTGAGAGCCAGTCCCGAGTCCGGGTAGAATCGCCAATTGTCGTTTGGATAACGATGGTAGGGACCGTTGACCGGCGCGTTGAAATAGAAGTACCCCCCCGGTTTCAAGACCCGCATTACCTCCAAGGTCGTCACCCAGAACATCGGATCATGTTCAAAGCACGAGCTTGAGACGACCAAATCAAAGGAATCCGGATCAAAGGGAAACTTCGTGCCCGGCGTCACGACGATGTCCACGCCCCGCCCTTTGGACACGTCGATTCCGACGTAAGTGCAATCGGCCGGCGCAACCGATCGAATGGTGCCGTTCAGATCGCTCGACCCGATGTCGAGAATCCTCGGCTCCTTGCCTGCATAGATTTTGAAGAACGCCGCCGCCGCGGTCAAAGCCGTGTCATGCATTGAGCCCTCTTGACGGGCGCGCGCTGTCCGAGATCACGGCTCTTGATCCTTCGCAAGCTTACGAGAAAACCCGGTCAGTATAAATGTGTTTGCTGAAGAGCATATTTACGCGAATCGTTGGCCAGACGGATCCAATCCGGGTGTGCGTATCTCGGCAAGACGCCGCGCCACGGTCGCGCCGGTGAATGCCGACCACCAGCCCCCAGGGCGCTGCGTGATGATGTTTCCGCCGCGTGCCGTCAAACCCCCGGGGCGAACGTATGCGGACAGTAACCGCGGCGCCCAACACGCGACGGCTAGACGATCAACCG
>CAZEAX010000053.1:0-11400 GCA_964510405.1 uncultured Streptomyces sp.
CTAATGCCGGAATTGGCAGAGCTCGCCCCGAAGGGCGATCGCCGTATGGGCGCCGATTTTGACGTTGTGCGCGATCTGGATCTGGTTGTCGAGCTTGACCCCCTCCTCGATCACCGTATCGTCGAGAGTTCCACGATCGATCGTGGTGTTGGCACCGATCTCCACATCATCGCCGATGGCCACACCGCCGATTTGCGGGATTTTTTTCCACACCCCGTCTTCCCGCGCGTTGCCGAAACCGTCCGACCCTATGACGGCGCCAGCATGCACTATACAGCGCTTCCCGATCCGGCAGGCATGATAGACCGCGACGTTCGAATGCAGCATCGAGTCATCATCGATGACTGCATCGTCGCCGACGTAGCAACCCGCGCCAACCTGCACGCGCTTGCCGATGCGCACCCGTTTCCCGATCACCGCAACCGGGCCTATGCCGGCGGTTTTATCCACGCGCGACGACTTATCCACGACCGCGCTCTTATGCACGCCGGCGATGGTTGCCGCGGTCGGGTTAAACAATGTGGAAACCCTGGCGAAATAGGCATAAGGATTAGCGCACACAATACGTGCGATTCCAGACGCTGCGGGCGCATCCGCGCCCAGGATCACGGCGCCGGCTTTCGTTTGACTCAATTGCCCGAGATAACGCACCTGGGAAATAAATACGATATCGGCCGGGCCCGCCGCTTCCAGGGTTGCAACCTGGCTCACGCGGATATCGGGATCGCCTTTGAGCTCGCCGCCGAACCGCCCGGTGATTTCAGCCAGCTTGTAGGATTTTCGCCTGCTCATTGCCTTGCCACCGCGCGCGTGCGTCTGCGGGCTGTGCCTGCAATTTCGCGGCCCAACTATTTCTCGGCCGCGAGCGCCTTCAGGACTTTCTCGGTGATATCAATGCGCGGGCTGCGGTAAACCGCTTCCTGCACGATGAGGTCGTATTTCTCGCCTTCCGCCACCTGCTTGATGACCTTGTTCGCGCGCTCGAACAGCGCAGCGAGTTCTTCGTTACGGCGCAGATTCAGATCTTCGCGAAATTCGCGCTGCAAACGCTGAAACTCCCGTGTCTGACGACCGAGCTCCGTTTCCTTGGCGCGGCGGTCGGTTTCGCTCATGGTCAAGCCGTCTTTTTCGAGCTGGGCCTGCAGATTCTTTATCTGCGTTTCGATTTTCCGCAGCTCCTGCTCGCGCGGCGCGAACTCCTTCTCGAGCTTCTTGGTGGCACGCTCGGCCGGGACCGATTCGCGGTTGATCCGGTCGGCATCGATGAATCCGATCTTGAGATCGGCGGCCTGGGCCTGGGAAAAAATGCCGGCAGCCGCCAGCAAGATTACATAAATTTGCTTCAACGTCGTCTCCTTACACTTACATTAACCGGTTCGCGCGGGCGTTGATTTCCGCCCTAGAACTGCTGCCCGAACTGGAACTGGATCTTTTGCAGCTTGTCGCCATCTTGCGACTTGATAGGCTGCGCAAAACTCATTTTCAACGGACCGAACGGGGAAACGTACGATACCGCGAATCCGACAGAAGTGCGCGCCTGTCCGAACGAGTAATTGTCACCAATGATACCCCCGTCGACGAATGTCGAAAGCCGTATCGACTTGTCATTTTGCATGCCCGGCACCGGAAACAGCAATTCCAGATTGGCAACTAGTTTGCGCTCGCCACCGGTCGGATCGCCGTTTATATCCTTCGGGCCGATATTCGCCGGATAAAATCCGCGAACCGAAGTGGGACCACCCGAATAGTAGTTGCGGAAGAACGGCAACGGCTTGCCCGCGTAGCCGCCGCCGTAACCGATCTCGGCATTGCCATAGAACACGATAGTCTGCGTCAATGGAATATATCTTTTGTGATCTGCGCTTAGCTTGTAAAAACGTAGCGTCCCGCCGGGCAACCCCGTCTCCGCGCTGGCGCGCGTGATGGCGCCGGCTGTCGGGTAGATGGCACTGTCGCGCGTATCGCGGCCCCAGCCGACGGTACCGAGAACGGCGGTGTTGTTTGTACCAAAGGTATTCACGTAGTTTGAGATCTGGGTCGGCGCGCCATCGAACGCCGTGATGCTCGTATCTTCATAACCCAACCCCATGGTTACGGTGTCGATATCCGTAAACGGGATGCCGATACGCCCCTGCGCGCCGGTAGTCGACGTTTGGTACAAACCGAGACCCAGGGCGGAAGGATTGCTTTTTCGATGGTAAATATCGAATCCCCGACTGACCCCGTCGACTGTCCAGTAGGGCTGGGTAAACGACAGCGAATAAACCGTGTTGATCTTGCTCGAATTCACCTGCACGCCGATATGATTGCCGGAGCCGAACACGTTTTGCTGGGTAATCCCGCCGCTCAGCACGATACCTTCGCTGCCGAACCCGGCGCCGACCAGGACGTTGCCGGTCGGCTTCTCGGTAACATTGATATTGAGGTCCACCTGGTCGGTAGTACCCGGCACGCTCGGCGTTTCGACGTTGACGTCGGCAAAATAACCGAGGCGGTCGACCCGTTGCTTGGAGGCCTGTATTTTTCCGGCCGAATACCAACCGCCTTCAAGCTGCCGCATTTCGCGCCGGATCACTTCGTCCCGCGTGCGCGTATTGCCGGTCACGTTGATGCGCCTCACGTAAACGCGGCGGCCCGGATCGACGAAAAATGTAAAATTGACTTTGCGCTTTTCCTTGTCGAGCTCCGGCACCGCATTGACGTTGGCGAACGCATAGCCGTCGTTGCCGATGCGGTCGCTCATGGCCTTGGTCGATTCCGTCAGCTTGCTGCGCGAAAAAACGTCGCCGGATTTTATCTTGATTAGTTTGCGCGCCTCGGCCTCCGGAATGAGCGTTTCGCCCGCAAGCTTGACGTCCGCGACGGTGTATTGGGCACCCTCCGATACGCCGACGGTAATGTAGACGTCTTTCTTGTCGGGTGTGATCGAAATCTGGGTCGAGTCGACATTGAACTCGAGATAGCCGCGGTCCAGATAATACGACCGCAATGACTCGAGGTCTGCGGCCAGCTTCTGCTTCGAATACTGGTCGTCCTTGCTGAACCAGGTCAAGAGGCCCGGCGTGCGCAGCTTGAACTGCTTGAGCAGGTCCTTTTCCGTGAACACGTTGTTGCCGATGATGCTGATCTGGCGGATCTTCGCGACTTCGCCTTCGACGATGTCGAAGCGAACCGCCACGCGGTTGCGCTCGAGCGGCGTCGCGGTGGTCGTAATCTGCGCGGAATACTTGCCGCGGCTGATGTACTGGCGCTTTAGTTCCTGTTCCGATTTGTCGAGCAGGCCGCGATCGAAAATGCGCCCGTCGGCAAGGCCGATCGAACGCAGGCCCTTTAAGAGGTCTTCCTTGCTGAATTCCTTCGCGCCGACGATGTCGATCTGCGCGACCGACGGCCGCTCCTGCACGTTGACGATCAGCACGCCGTTGTCGACTTCCAGGCTGACGTCCTTGAAAAATCCGGTCGCGTACAGGGCGCGGATGGCCTGCGCCGCTTTTTCGTCGGTCATCGTCTCCCCGACCTTGACCGGCATGTAGCTGAATATAGTGCCGGCTTCCGTGCGCTGGATCCCCTCGATGCGGATATCCTTCACGACAAAGGGCTCGAAGGCACACGCGCTATACGAAACTGCAGCGGCGACGACAAGTAGGACGTATTGGTAGTAGCGCATCTTCTTCTTAACCGTTCAATAGCCGGCTGATATCGTTATAAAGCGCAAACGCCATGAGCAAAAACAGCAATCCCATTCCGATGTTCTGGCCGATCTCCATCACCTGGGTAGAAACGGGACTTCCTTTAACAATTTCAAGCATATAATACATCAAATGGCCGCCGTCCAATAAGGGGATGGGCAATAAATTGAGCACGCCCAGACTGATGCTGATGAGGGCGATGAATGCGAGATAGGAAATCCACCCTGATTGCGCCGATTGGCCGGCATAATCCGCGATCGTAATGGGACCGCTGAGGTTCTTCAGCGATACTTCACCGATGATCATTTTGCCGAGCATACGCAGGCTGAAAAGCGAAGTGTCCCAGGTGCGCTCAAGGGCTTTGCCGGCGCTGGCCCACGGCGAATACCGCACTTCCACCATATAGCGGCGCATGGCATCCGCGTCGACCCGCACCGCCACGCCGATGCGACCGATGCGGCCTGAATTTTCGATGACGGTGTCCGGCGTAATCCTGAACTTTTGCACGGTGTCTCCGCGTTTCACCTCGAGAGTGACTTCACGCGCGGGACTCGCGCCGATTGCGGCGACGAGCTCGTCCCAGCGGTTCACCGCGACGCCGTCGATTGCCAGCACCTCATCGCCCGGCAGCATGCCAGCGCGTTCCGCAGCCCCGCCCCCGATCACGCGCCCGATCACCGGCACCAGCGGCGGCTGCGGGCGCGCGAAACCCAGAGTGCGCAGAAAGTCGCCATCCAGGTCGGACGGATTCAAGCCCGACATATCCAGTTTACGAAAATGAATTTCCAAACGCTCGTTTTGCACTTCAACGGTGACAGCCGAACGGTCGACCGCGTGCTTCAGCAGCAGCCAGCGGGCATCCTGCCAGGTGGTGACCGCATCGGCGCCGATCTTGACGATAATTTCTCCGACATTGAATTGCGCCTGCGCGGCGGGCGACCCTGCGGCGACTCCACCGATGACAGGCCGCAAGCCGGGCACGCCGTGCATAAATATCACCCAATAGAGGAAAATCGCCAGCAGAAAATTCGCGACCGGCCCCGCCACCACGATCAAAAACCGGCGCGCAATGGATTGGCGGTTGAAGGCGCGCGGCAAATCCTGCGGTTCAACGTCGCCTTCGCGCTCGTCGAGCATCTTCACGTAACCGCCCAGCGGAAACGCAGCCAGCGCCCATTCGGTCTGATCGCTACCGAGCCGGCGGCTGGCGAGCACGCGGCCAAACCCGACTGAAAATCGCAATACTTTGACGTTGCACAGGCGGGCCGCCAGATAATGGCCGAATTCGTGCACCACTACGAGCGAACCCAGCGCGACTGCAAACGCGATGATCGTGGTCAGGATATTCATCTCGACGATACCTACGCGGACACGCGCGAAGGTTGCTGCGCCGCGTTCCGCGCAAGCCACGTCTGCGCGCAGTCGCGCGCGGCGTGATCGGCGGCGAACACGTCTTCGATTCCGGTGAGCGGCACAATACCGACGGTGGCCAGCGTGTGTTCGATCAATTCCGGAATCCGGTCGAATCGAAGCTGCGAGCCTAAAAATGCGCTGACGGCGACTTCGTTGGCGGCATTCAGGACCGTTGGCGCGCTGCCGCCCGTCCGCAACGCCGCGCGCGCGAGCTCGAGGCACGGAAACCGCGTGATGTCCGGTTCCGAAAAATTAAGCTGACTCAGGGCGGCAAGGTCGAGCCCGTCCACGCCGGCTTCGATCCGGTCCGGAAAACCGAGCGCGTACGCGATCGGCGTGCGCATGTCCGGATTGCCGAGTTGCGCGAGCAACGAGCCGTCGACGTATTCCACCAGAGAATGAATCACGCTCTCCGGATGGATCACCACCTTGATCCGGCTTTCGTCGGCATTGAATAACCAGCTGGCCTCGATGATTTCGAGCCCCTTGTTCATCATCGTTGCCGAATCGACGGATATTTTGCGTCCCATCACCCAGTTCGGGTGAGCGCAGGCTTCGTCGGGTGTCACGCCGTGCAGACGCTCGCGCGGCATGTTGCGAAACGGCCCTCCGGACGCGGTCAATATGATACGGCGTACGCCGGACGCGGCGAGATCGCCGGCAAAACTGCGCGGCAGCGCCTGGAATACCGCGTTGTGCTCGCTGTCGATCGGCAGCAAAGTAGCGCCATGCGCGCGCACCGCCTGCATGAACACGGGACCGGAGGTGACGAGCGCCTCCTTGTTCGCGAGCAGGACGCGTTTGCCTGCCTGCACGGCGGCAAAGCTCGCGCGCAGTCCCGCGATACCGACGATTGCGGCCATCACCGTATCGACCTCCGGCAGGCTCGCGACTTCTTCCAGCGCCCGTGCGCCGTGCAGCACCGCCGTGGCAAGTCCCTGCGCGCGCAGCTTGCCCTGCAGAATTTCCGCGTCCCGCGCGCTGCCGATAACCGCGTAGAGCGGCTTGAATTCGACGCACTGGCGCAACAGCAGATCGACCTGGCGATGAGCGGCCAGCGCCACGACCTGAAAACGCTCGCGGTGCCGCGCCACGACATCGAGCGTATTGACGCCGATGCTGCCGGTCGAGCCGAGAATAGCGAGCTGCTGCGGTCGGTTCATATGAATATCAGCGCCGCGAGCGGCATCGCCGACATCAATGCGTCGATGCGGTCCAGCATGCCGCCGTGACCCGGCAGGATCGTGCCGCTATCCTTGACGCCGGCGCCGCGCTTCAACCATGACTCAAAGAGATCGCCGAATATGCTGAAGACTGTCATGCCTAAGAATGTCGCGACAAGAAATCCGCCGTCACGCCCGGTGGCCCGCGCAATGATGAGAGCATACACCGTGACGGTGGCCAGCGCACCGGCGACACCCTCCCAGGTTTTGCCCGGACTGATGCGCGGCGCCAGCTTGTGGCGGCCGAACGTCCGGCCGAAGAAATACGCCGCGGTATCGGCGATCCACACCACGCCGAGCAACAGCAGAAGCAGCAGCGGATTGCGTTGCAGCTGCGCGAAGGCAAGCCAGGCCGGCACCAGCACGGCAACGCCGCAGACGCCAAGCACCAGGCGGTTGCGCACCACGATTTTCAGCCACAACCAGCAAGGCACGACGACGAGCCAGAACGCAACGTCAAGACCGAGAATGACGTGTGCGGGCGCGCTCTCGACTACCTGCCCGCTCACCGGTGCGCCCGCAGCCATCGCAGCCAGCCCGATTGCCGCCACCAGCAGCAACAAGAATAGCGTCTCACCAATTCGGTTGAATGCCGCCAGCCTTGCCCATTCGTGCCCGGCGATTAAAACCGGCACGATGAGCACGAGTTGCCACCAGATACCGGGCAACAGGAACATCGCCGCCAGCAGCAGCGGCATAAGGACCGCGGCCGTCAACAAACGCTGCTTCAGCATCCGCGGCCGGCGCCCTGCGCAACGTCAGCGCCCATCAGAAACACGGCGCAGCGTTTGTTCGGAAGCGTCTTCGCGCAGCTGTTCGCTGGTGCGTCCGAACCGCCGTTCGCGCTGCTGGTAGGACGCGATCGCGGCATCAAACGCGACGCGGTCAAAATCCGGCCACAGCGTGTCGGTGAAATACATTTCCGTATAGGCGAGCTGCCACAGCAGGAAATTGCTGATGCGCTGTTCGCCGCCGGTCCGGATAAAAAGATCAGGTTCCGGCGCATGAGCGAGCGAGAGATATGGGAGCAGGTCCGGCTCGACAAAGTCGGCTGCCAGTTGCGGCCTGTCGGCAAGCATGCGCTTGACCGCCTGCATGATGTCCCAGCGCCCGCCGTAATTCGCGGCCACCGTCAATGTCAATCGCTGGTTGTCGCAAGTCAGTTTCTCCGCGTCGGCGACCAGTTGCCGCAACGGTCGCTCGAACCGCGACAAATCGCCGATCACTTTGAACCGCACGCCGTTCTCATGCAGCTTGGCCACTTCCTGCTCGAGCGCCGAGATGAACAACTGCATGAGAAACGACACTTCGTCGGCGGGACGCCGCCAGTTCTCGCTGCTGAACGCGAACAAAGTCAGATATTCGACGCCGGTGTCTGCGCACGCCCGCACCGTGCTGCGCACGTTTTCAACGCCGCGCCGGTGGCCTGCGATGCGCGGCAGATAGCGCTGCTTCGCCCACCGCCCGTTGCCGTCCATGATGATGGCGATA
Source organism: uncultured Streptomyces sp. (assembly GCA_964510405.1). Classification (GTDB taxonomy): domain Bacteria; phylum Pseudomonadota; class Gammaproteobacteria; order Burkholderiales; family SG8-41; genus PALSA-1004. The sequence continues at coordinate 7,817 of CAZEAX010000053.1, forward strand.
TGGCGCGGCGTGGCGGCAGTTGGCGGGATGCCCGTGGTAGTAGACGCGGAAATGGCCACGGGTGCGCGTTATACCGCGATCAGGTCGGTTTCTTTGGCGGCGAGCAGCTTGTCGATTTCCGCGATATGGCGATCAGTCAGTTTCTGCACGTCGTCCTGCGCGCGGCGCTCTTCGTCTTCGGCGACTTTTTTCTGCTTGAGCAGATCCTTCAGATGATTGTTCGCGTCGCGCCGGATGTTGCGCACCGCGACGCGCGCCCCCTCGCCTTCCTTGTGCACGACCTTGACCAGGTCTTTGCGGCGTTCCTCGGTCAGCGCCGGCATCGGCACGCGCACGGTTTCGCCCATGGTCGCGGGATTAAGCCCGAGGTCCGAGTCGCGTATCGCCTTGTCGATGGCAGCCACCATTTTCTTTTCCCACGGCGTCACCGCGATCGTTCTGGCGTCGAGCAAAGTTACGTTCGCCACGCCGTTGATCGGCGTCGGCGTGCCGTAGTAGTCGACCATGACGTGGTCGAGCAGTCCCGTATGCGCGCGGCCGGTGCGGATTTTCCCGAGATCGTTCTTCAACGTCTCGAGCGTCTTTTTCATTTTCTCTTCGGCGGATTTTTTGATGTCGGCGATCATAGGATTTCTCCACTAGCAGTGCACGAGCGTGCCTTCGTCCTGGCCCAAAACGACGCGCTTGAACGCGCCGGGCTTGAATATGCTGAAAACGTTGATGGGCAGTTTCTGGTCGCGGCACAGGGTCAGCGCCGTGGCATCCATCACCTTGAGGTTCTTGATGATGGCCTCGTCGAACGTGAGGCTCTTGTAGCGCATCGCGTCGGCGTGGGTTTTCGGGTCTTCGGTATAGACGCCGTCGACCTTGGTTGCCTTCAGCACAAGACTCACGTTCATCTCCATCCCGCGCAACGCCGCCGCGGTGTCGGTGGTGAAAAACGGGTTGCCGGTGCCGGCGGCGAAAATGACGATCTTGCCCTCTTCGAGGTAGCGGATTGCCTTGCCGCGGATATACGGTTCGACGACCTGCTCGATATTGAGCGCCGACTGCACCCGGCTGACCAGGTTCAACCGCCGCATCGCGTCCTGCAATGCGAGCGCGTTCATGACGGTCGCCAGCATGCCCATGTAGTCCGCCGTTGCGCGATCCATGCCGGCTGCGGCGGGTGCCATGCCGCGGAATATATTGCCGCCGCCGATGACCACGGCCACCTCGACACCCAGCGCAACCACGTCCGCGATTTCGGAAATGATGCGTTCGATCGTTGCGCGGTTGATGCCGTAACTGTCTTCGCCCATCAGCGCTTCGCCGCTGAGCTTGAGCAATATTCGTTTATGCGCGGGTTGGTCGGCCATGGCGTCAGGACGGCTGCGCTGCCCTGTCGGCCTGCTTGGCCTGCGCCATCACCTCAGCGACGAAGTCGTCTTTGCGCTTTTCCAAACCTTCGCCGACGACGTAAAGCTTGAATGCATGCACCGTGGCATTTTTGCTTTTCAGCAATTGCTCGACCGTCTGCTTGTCGTCCTTCACGAACGGCTGGCCGAGCAAAGTCACTTCTTTCAGGAATTTCTGGACGCTGCCTTCGACCATCTTTTCGACGATGTTCGCGGGCTTACCGGATTCGGCTGCTTTCGCCGCCGCGATGTCGCGCTCGCGCTTGATCAGGTCTGCGGGAATTTCCGCTTTTGACAACGCCACCGGCTTGATCGCCGCGATGTGCATCGCAATGTCCTTCGCGAGCGCTTCGTCGCCGCCGGCGACATCGACCAGCACGCCGACTTTGGCGCCGCCGTGAATATAAGTCGCCAGCCGGCCGGTTGCAGCTACGCGCGCGAACCGCCGCAGCGAAACGTTTTCGCCGATTTTTCCGACCAGGGCTTTGCGCACCTCTTCCACGGTCGCGCCGTCCAGCGGCATTGCCGACAACGCAGCGACGTCCGCGGGATTGCCGGTCGCCGCCAGTTTCGCCGCTTTGCCCGCGAACGCGAGGAAATCCTCGTTCTTGGCGACAAAATCGGTTTCGCAATTGACTTCGAGAATCGCGCCCAGTTTGCCGTCCGGCGCGACAAACGCCGCGACTATGCCTTCAGCAGCGATCCGCGACGAGGCCTTGCTCGCCTTGTTGCCGAGCTTGATGCGCAGAATCTCCTCGGCTTTCGCGAGATCGCCGCTGGCTTCGGTGAGTGCTTTCTTGCATTCCATCATGGGCGCGTCAGTCTTGTCGCGCAAGTCTCTGACCATGCCCGCGGTTATTTCCGCCATTTCAACTCCAGATTCAAAAAACATTCGTAATCCGCGGCCGTTTCGCGCCTGCGCTGGAATCGCACAGGGCGAGGGCACAGCCGCCCGCATCGTTACTTTAAAAAAAAGGGGCGTCAGCCCCTTTTCTTGGATAGCGTCCGTTACTTCGTTGGCGCGCCATCCTCGACTTCGACGAATTCCTCGTCGCCGCCGATGATTTCCTGCACGACCTGGTTGCGTCCTTCGAGCACCGCATCCGCGACGCCGCGCGCATACAGCCTGATCGCGCGGCTGGAATCATCGTTGCCGGGAATCACGTAGTCGACGCCTTCCGGGTTGTGATTCGTATCTACCACCGCAATGATCGGAATGCCGAGCTTCTTCGCTTCCGCGACCGCCCCCTTGTGATAACCGACGTCGATCACGAAGAGCGCGTCCGGAAGCCCGTTCATGTCCTTGATGCCGCCCAGGCTGCGCTCGAGTTTGACGATTTCGCGCTGGTAGTTGAGCGCTTCCTTCTTGACCAGCTTGTCGAGCGTGCCGTCCTCGGCCATCGCTTCCATGTCTTTCAGGCGCTTGATCGAAGCTTTCACGGTCTTGTAATTGGTCAACATGCCGCCCAGCCAGCGGTGATCGACGTAAGGCGCGCCGCAACGCAGTGCCTCTTCCTTCACGATCTCACGGGCCTGGCGCTTGGTGCCGACAAACATGATGACGCCCTTGTTGGCGGTCATCTGGCGCACGAACTTCAACGCGTCCTGGTAGAGCGCAAGCGTCTTTTCCAGGTTGATGATATGAATTTTGTTGCGATGGCCGAAGATAAACGGGGCCATCTTGGGGTTCCAGTACCGGGTCTGATGGCCGAAATGGACACCACACTCCAGCATTTCACGCATGCTAGTTGACATACAATCTCCAGTTAGGGTTAAGCCTCCATCCGCCCACGTACACTCGTTGCCGAGCACCCTGACTACGGCAGATGTGCGATTTAAGCCTGAAAACCCCATAAATTCATCGGGGAACTTGTTTCAGGCCAGTCGATAATTATATCATCTTTAATTGGTTCTTCTCAACCTCAGACTGCTTGCGCGGCTGCTTTGCCCTGCTGTTGCGGGCAGGCCGATGCAACCTTGTTTGGAGCCCGGTGAAAACTGGACTAGAATCCGCCTCCTTTTGATTTAATTAAGTAAACCTCCGTGTATAGTCCCTCCTCCGCCATGAATGCCGCTCCCAAGACCGCCGAAGAAATCGCCAAAATGCGCGTGGCGGGCCGGCTCGCATCCGAAGTCCTCGATTTCATCACTCCGCACGTGAAGCCCGGCGTGACGACGAATGAGATC